>NZ_JACBXB010000907.1 GCF_013870575.1 Pseudonocardia pini | reverse complement strand
GACCGGCCCCCGCTGCCCGCCGGGAGCACCGCCGAACCGGCCCACGTCACCCCCGTCGAGGACGCCCCGACGACGGCGTTGTGCGTCGAGGAGCGGGACGGGCACCTCTACGTCTTCCTCCCGCCGCTGCAGGAGGCGGCCGACGCCGTCGAGCTGCTGGGCGTGGTCGAGCGGGCCGCCCGGGAGGTCGGCCCGGTCGTCCTGGAGGGCTACGCCCCGCCCGGCGACCCGCGCACCCGGACGCTGACGGTCACCCCGGACCCGGGCGTCATCGAGGTCAACGTGCACCCCACGGCGACCTGGCCCGAGCTGACCGAGCTGACCCGCACGCTGCACACGCTGGCGCACGAGGTCGGGCTGGGCGCCGAGTCCTTCGCCCTGGACGGGCGCCACACCGGTACCGGCGGCGGCAACCACATCACCCTCGGCGGGCCGACGCCCGCGGACTCGCCCCTGCTCAGACGGCCCGACCTGCTCGTCTCCATGCTGACCTACTGGCAGCAGCACCCGAGCCTGTCCTACCTGTTCAGCGGCACCTTCATCGGCCCGACGAGCCAGGCCCCGCGCGTCGACGAGGGCCGCCACGAGACGCTCTACGAGCTGGAGATCGCCTTCGCCGAGCTGGAGCGGCTGAAGGACGAGGCCCGCCCCTGGCACGTCGACCGCGCGCTGCGCCACCTGCTCACCGACATCACCGGCAACACCCACCGCGCCGAGTTCTGCATCGACAAGCTGTTCAGCCCGGACTCCGAGCGCGGCAGGCTCGGCCTGCTGGAGCTGCGCGGGTTCGAGATGCCGCCGCACCCGGACATGGCCCTGGTCCAGGCGCTGCTGGTGCGGGCGCTCGTCGCGCGGTTCTGGGCCGAGCCGTACACCGGCAGGCTGGTCCGCTGGGGCACCCGGCTGCACGACTCGTTCATGCTGCCCGCGTTCGTGGGCGCGGACGTCGCGGAGGTGGTCGCGGACCTCGAGGCGCACGGGATCGCCTTCGAGGCGGGCTGGCTGGACCCGTTCCTGGAGTTCCGGTTCCCCCGGCTCGGGAAGGTCGACGTCGCCGGGGTCACGATGGAGCTGCGCAGCGCCATCGAGCCGTGGCACGTGCTCGGCGAGGAGATGAGCTCGGGCGGGGTGGCGCGCTACGTCGACTCGTCCGTCGAGCGGGTGCAGATCGAGGTCACCGGCGCGCTGTCCGACCGCTACGCCGTGACCTGCAACGGCGTCCCCGTGCCCCTGCACCCGGCCGCCACGGGCGACGGGCTCGTGGCCGGCATCCGGTACCGGGCGTGGGCCCCGCCGAGTGCCCTGCACCCGACGATCGGCGTGCACTCCCCGCTGGTGTTCGACCTGGTGGACACCTGGAACGAGCGGTCGCTGGGCGGCTGCACCTACCACGTCGTGCACCCGGGCGGCCGCGCCTACGAGCACTACCCGGTCAACGCCAACGAGGCCGAGGCCCGCCGCAACGCCCGGTTCACCCCGTACGGCCACTCGCCCGGCCCGGTCGACACGAGCCTGTGGAAGGCTGAGCCGAACGGCGAGTACCCGAGGACCCTCGACCTGCGCCGCCATCCCCGGGAGTGAGACGTGTTCGACGAGATGCGGGACGCCTCCGGTGCCGTCCGGCCTCTCTGGGCGGGGCTCGCCGGGGTCCTCGACGCGGCCGGTCCCGGGGGCCTGCAGGCCCGCCGGGCGGACACCCTGCGCCTGCTGGCGGACGACGGCGTCGCCTACCACCCGCCGGGCGCCGAGGCCGAGCAGCTGTGGGAGCTCGACCCGCTCCCCCTCGTGCTCGACGGCACCGAGTGGGCCGGGATCGAGCGGGGCGTGGCACAGCGGGCCGAGCTGTTCGACCGGCTGCTCGTCGACCTCTACGGCCCCCGCTCGGTCGTGACCCGCGGGCTGCTCCCGGTCGAGGTCGTCGACGGCCATCCCGGCTACCTGCAGGGCTGGCGCCGTCCCGCCGGGGCGCCGCCGCGG
>NZ_JACBXB010000906.1 GCF_013870575.1 Pseudonocardia pini | reverse complement strand
CGCACCGACGGCGAGGACCTCCCCGCCACCTGAGCTGAACCGGTCTTGGACTTGCGCCGCGAAGTCGCGCACCCTGGGAGCCATGCCAGAGGTGTCAGACGAGGACTTCGCGCTCATCCACCGCCAGGTGCGGGACTTCGTCCGCAGGGACGTCGTGCCGCGCGAGAACGAGATCATGAGCGACGACCGGATCCCGGACGACCTGCGCCGGGCCGCCGCGGACATGGGCCTGTTCGGGTACGCGATCCCCGCGGAGTGGGGCGGCCTCGGGCTCGACCTGACCCAGGACGTCGAGCTCGCCCTGGAGTTCGGCTACACCAGCCTCGCGCTGCGCTCGATGTTCGGCACCAACAACGGCATCGCCGGGCAGGTCCTCGTCGGCTTCGGCACCGACGACCAGAAGAAGACCTGGCTCGAACGGATCGCCTCCGGCGAGGTCGTGGCGTCGTTCGCGCTGACCGAGCCCGGCGCGGGCTCCAACCCCGCCGGACTGCGCACCCGCGCCCGCCGCGACGGCGGCGACTGGGTGATCGACGGGCACAAGCAGTACATCACCAACGCGCCCCTCGCCCACCTGTTCGTCGTCTTCGCCCGCACGGCTGACCCCCGTCCCAAGGACCCCGGCATCGCGGTCTTCCTCGTGCCCGCGGGCACGCCCGGGCTCACGGTCGGCCCCAAGGACCGGAAGATGGGCCAGGAGGGCGCCTGGACCTCCGAGGTCACGTTCGACCAGGTCAGGGTGCCCGCCGACGCCCTGATCGGCGGGCAGGAGGCCGCCGGCTACACGGCGGCGATGACCTCGCTCGCCCGCGGCCGGGTCCACATCGCCGCCCTCGCCGTCGGGGCCGCGCAGCGGGCGCTCGACGAGTCCGTCGCCTACGCCGTGCAGAACACCCAGGGCGGCGAGCCGATCGGGAACTTCCAGCTGGTCCAGGCCATGCTCGCGGACATGCAGGCCGGCGTCCTCGCCGGCCGCGCCATGGTCCGCGAGACCGCACGCGCCTACGTCTCCGGCGAGGACCGCCGGATCGCCCCCTCGGCCACCAAGCTGTTCTGCACCGAGATGGCCGGGAAGGTCGCCGACCTGGCCGTGCAGGTGCACGGCGGTGCCGGGTACATGCGCGAGATCCCGGTCGAGCGCATCTATCGCGACGTCCGGCTGCTCCGGCTCTACGAGGGCACCAGCGAGATCCAGCGGCTCATCGTCGGCGGCGGGCTGGTCCGTGAGGCGACGACGAGGCTATGACCCGCGTCACCGGCGGAATACTTGAAGGCTCATGCAAGGTTGGGCCGGGAGTACGTGAGAGTTCAACTACTCCAGGAGCGCCGCCATGACCACCTCGACCACCCCCGCCTCCCTCGCCGAGCTGACCGGCACCTACGAGCTCGACCCCACCCACTCCCGCATCGGCTTCGTGGCCCGGCACGCGATGGTCACGAAGGTCCGCGGGCAGTTCAACGAGTTCGCGGGCAGTGTCCGCGTCGACGGCGCCGACCTCGGCGCCTCCTCCGCCTCGCTGACCATCCAGGGCGCCAGCATCGACACCCGCAACGAGCAGCGCGACGGTCACCTGCGCAGCAACGACTTCCTCGCCCTCGAGGAGTACCCGCAGGTCACCTTCGTCTCGACGCGCGTCGAGCAGACCGGGCCGACCAGCCTGGAGCTGACCGGCGACCTCACGATCAAGGGCGTCACCAACGCGGTGACCGTCCCCTTCTAGTTCGAGGGCGCGGCCACCGACCCCTTCGGCAACCAGCGCGTGGGTTTCGAGGGCTCCGTGGTGATCAACCGCAAGGACTACGGCATCACCTGGAACGCGGCGCTGGAGACCGGCGGCGTGCTGGTCAGCGAGAAGATCACGCTCGAGTTCGAGATCTCGGCGATCAAGGCCGCCTGATCGCCCCGGGCCGGGCGGGTCACCGCCGGGTGGCCCACCAGCCCAGCAGCGCGGCGGCGCCGTCCTCGGCGAAGGCACCG
>NZ_JACBXB010000905.1 GCF_013870575.1 Pseudonocardia pini | reverse complement strand
AGAACACCAGCGCCACACCGGCGCAGCACGCGGCCGCCGGACGAGCCGACCTGGATGCAGCGGCGGCTCGACGGGCTCACGGTGCGGGGGGCGGCGGTCGCGGGCATCGTCACGCACCTGCCCGGGCTGGTGTACCTCGCGGCGCTCAGCGCGATCGTCGGGAGTGCCACGGACTGGCTCGACGGGCTCTTCCAGATCCTCGTCTACAACGCCATCTGGTTCCTGCTGCCGGGGGCGGTCCTGGTGCTGTCGCTGCGCAGGCCGGAGCTGTGCCGCGACCTGTTGGAGCGGCTCGGCGCGTTCACCCGCAGGCACCGGAGGCTGCTCACGGTGCTGTTCCTCGGGGTGTTCGGCGGCTACCTCGTCTGGTCCGGTGTCGCGGAGCTCGCCGCGGCAGCGGCCTGACGCGACCGGCCGCCGCGGCTCGCGCGCGGACGAACACCCCGGCTCGCCCGCGAAGGGTGATGCCCGCGCGGCGCCGGCTGCGCAGAGTTCGAGGCGATCGGCGACGAGGAGGAGCGGCATGGGGACCCTGACGGTGTGGAAGTTCGACTCGGCGGGAGGCGCGGCGGGCGCGCTCGACACGCTGGAGCGGCTGCAGAAGGAGGAGCTGATCCACGTCAACGACGCCGCCTACGTCTACTGGCCCGAGGGGCGCAAGAAGCCGAAGACCGAGCAGCTGCACAACATGACCGGCGCCGGCGCGCTGGGCGGCAGCTTCTGGGGCCTGCTGTTCGGGCTGATCTTCTTCGTGCCGCTGCTGGGTCTGGCGGTCGGGGCGGCGATGGGGGCGCTGGGCGGGTCGTTGGCCAAGGTGGGGATCGACGACGACTTCATCGACGAGGTGCGGCGCAACGTCACGCCCGGCACGTCCGCGCTGTTCGTGATGACGTCCAACGCGGTCGCGGACAAGGTGCTCGACCGCTTCAAGGGCAGCGGCGCCTCGCTCATCTCGACGAACCTGTCCGCCGACCAGGAGGCGCAGCTGCGCGAGGCGTTCGCGGAGGTCGAGAGCTCCTGAGCCGGTCGGGGGGGCCGGTTCGGGGGGCAGGTCGGGGGGAGGAGAGCGGGGGCGGCCGAGGGGCCGCCCCCGCTCTTGCCGTGCCCTCAACTTTCACACGCTGTGGGCGAGTCCCCGGGCGGCCCCGGTGCCGAGGATGGGGGCATGACCAGCAGCGGCATGCGCGGCCTCCTCGAGCTGGAGGGCCCGTGGAACCCGAGTTTCGACGATCCCCGGCACGAGTGGCGGCGGTTGTTCAGCGAGCTCTTCGGCACCTTCCTGCTCGTCCTGGTGGGTGCGGGCGGGGCCGTGGTGGACGCGCTGAGCGGGGGCCAGATCGGCCGGGCGGCCGCCGTCACGGCGCCCGGTCTGATGGTGCTCGGCATCATCCTGTTCATGGGCGGGATCGGGGGTGCGCACCTCAACCCGGCGGTCACCCTGGCCTTCTCGGTGCGCGGCGACTTCCCCTGGCGGCGGGTCCCGGGCTACCTGGTGGCCCAGCTCGTCGGGGCCGTCGTGGCCTGCCTCGTGCTGTGGGCGGTGTTCGGGCGGATCGGCATGCTGGGCGCCACGCTGCCCGGGGCGGGGATCACCGACCTGCAGGCGATGGTGACGGAGCTGCTGCTGACCGTCGGGTTGGTCAGCGTGATCCTCGGGACGGCGTCGTCGGCGCAGAACGTCGGGCCACTGTCCGCGATCGCCGTCGCGGGCTACATCGTGCTGGCGGGTCTGTGGTCGAGCCCGGTCAGCGGGGCGTCGATGAACCCGGCCCGCTCGTTCGGGCCGGCGCTGGTGACCGGGGACTTCAGCGGGTACTGGATCTACCTCGCGGGGCCCCTGGGCGGGGCGCTGCTCGCGGTGGGGATCGCCTACGTGCTGCGCGGCTCCGGCGGCGACAAGGGCGGAACGACGGCCGCCCAGGGTGATCTCTAGCGGCCGGCCGCGACCCGGAAGAGCCCGCCGACGGCATTGCCGAGGCCGG
>NZ_JACBXB010000904.1 GCF_013870575.1 Pseudonocardia pini | reverse complement strand
TGGGCTCGGTCTGCGCGTCCACCATGGCGTAGGCGGCCACCGTGGGCGGGATCGCCGCGAAGCCGATCGCGATCCCACGCAGCACCAGCAGGACCTGCAGCAGCACCGGCCCCGGGGACCAGAGGGCGAAGGGCAGCGCCGTCAGGATCAGCCCCACGCACCCCGCGACGGCGATCCGTCCGCCGCCGTAGCGGTCCGTGAGCCTGCCGGCGAGCGGCGTGGACACCGCCGTCGCGAGGCCGTAGGACAGCAGCGCGAGCCCGGTGCCGATCGTGTCCGTGCCCCGGTCGAGCTGCAGGAGCAGCGGGAACACCAGCACCGTCCCGAACAGCGAGGCCCCGGTGAGGGTGCTGCAGACCGTGGCGGCCGAGTACCGCGGGTCGGCGAACAGGCGCAGGTCGGTGAGCGGCTCCGCCCCGCGCAGCGACCGGACCACGAAGGCCGCCAGCGCCGCGATCCCGCCCACGACCGGGCCCACGACCCAGGAGCCCTCCGCCGAGCCCCACGCCGTCACGCCGTAGACCAGCGCGGACAGGCCCAGCCCGGCGAGCAGGAGCCCGGCGAGGTCGAGCGGACCGGTGTCCGACGGCGTGCCGCGAGGCAGCACGCGGAGCCCGGCGACCAGGCCGACCGCGCCGAGCGGGAGGTTGACGAGGAACAGCCACGGCCAGGACGCCACCTCGAGCAGGACACCGCCGACGACCGGGCCGAGCGCGGGCCCGAGGCTCACCACGGCTCCCAAGAGCGCCATCACCCGCCCCAGCCGCGCAGGCCCCACGGCCTGCCCGAGCAGCGCCTGCCCGGTCGGCACCAGGAACCCCGCCGCCACGCCCTGCAGCGTCCGCGCCCTCCTCGCGGAAGGCCAGGCTCGCCGAGGCGATCATGAACTCCACGACCGGCCGGAAGCCGTCCTCCCGGCGGCGCATGACGTCGAGGGTCCAGCCGGTGACCCGGCCGCCGGGGGAGTACACGGGCAGCCAGGAGGTCACGCCCTGCACCACGCCGTCGGCGTCCTCGGCGAGCCCCACGCGCACGTGCCGGTCCAGTGCCTCGTCGACCCCGCCGAGGGTGAAGCCCATCTCGGGCAGCCCCTTCTCGCCGACCCACTGCTCGCTGATCTCCCGGACCTGCGAGACCAGGGAGTACTTCTCGTCGGCCAGGGTGACCAGCCGGAACGTGATCCCCTGCTTGCCCGCCTTGTTCAGCGCCGACCGGACGTCCTGCCACGACTTGCCGCGGAACTCCAGGTCCGGCAGGTCGATCAGGGTGTCCTCGGCGACCTGTGCGGTCCGCCAGCCGCGCTCGCGCGCCGCGGTGGCCACCTCGTCGGACACCGAGAACAGGCAGGCCACCAGCCCGGCTGTCTCGCTGCGGGTGCGGAACTCGGCCAACGCCCCGACCGGGTCCGCGCCGACGGGGTCACCGAGCCCGATCGCCACGCCCGCGTGCCGCTGCCACGCGGCGAAGGTCCCGCCGTCGGCGGTGAGGAACCACTCGTTGTCCGGCCAGGTCGCCATCCAGGACACCGACCCGCCGCCCGCGGACTCGAGCAGCGCGACGGCCGTCTCCCGGTCGGTCACCCCGCCCGCGGCCCGCCTGCGCCGCCGGGACGGGACCCGCCATGCCCGCCGTCCGACGATCAACACCACGAACAGCACGGTGTACGCCAGCCGGTCCGCGGCGAAGATGCCCGGCGGCTCGCCGAGGTCGATGTCCCCGCCCCACACCAGCGCCGCGACCGCGAGCCCGATCACCACGATCCCCACGAACACGTTGAGCCCCGCCCAGCCGACGGCCCATCGCCACGCCACCCGGTGCCCCTTGCGCAGCCCGTTGGCGAGCAGCCCGGTGAGCACGATCGTGATCACGGCGTCGAGCCAGGTGCTCTGGGGGTCGCCGGTGGAGCCGAGCGGGCCGTCGTTGGGCAGGGCGATGCTGAGCACGGACCCGACAGCCTGCAGGACCAGCAGGAACACCGCCAAGAG
>NZ_JACBXB010000903.1 GCF_013870575.1 Pseudonocardia pini | reverse complement strand
CCGGCAGCACGGCACCCACGGCCACGGCCGCGGGCACGGTCACCTCGGCGTTGTGGGCCGCGCCGTCCGACGACGTCCAGGCGACCACGGCCCGCCGCCCGACGGGGGCCGCCACCTGAGTCGACGTCAGCGGGCCGACGAGCTCGGTGACCGTCGCGGTCACCGACACACGCTCGGCCGCCTCGGCCGCGGCCCGCGCGGTGACCGAACCGTGCACCGCCACGCCGACCAGCCCCGCCACCACGATCACGACCACGCCGACGGCGCAGACCAGCACCGCCACCACGTCCTCGACGCGGTCGGTCCGCCTCCGCGGCAACCGGGTTCCTCCAGCCACGACGGGGGACTCGCCGCGGACCGGGGCAGGCGTTACCACGCCACAGCCCCTTCAGTAATGCGCCTGCCTCAACTAGCGTGGCCCGCAGGCGACGACGCACTGCGGAGGTGCACGATGGCGTGGGACTTCTCCACCGAACCGGAGTTCGAGAAGAAGCTGGAATGGATGCGGGGCTTCGTCCGGGAGGAGATCTTCCCGCTGGAGACCGTGGACCTGAGCCCGGACCAGTACGCCCGGATCACCGCACCGCTCAAGGAGCAGGTCAAGGAGCAGGGCCTCTGGGCCGCGCACCTGCCGCCGGAGCTCGGAGGCGGCGGGTTCGGGCAGGTCAAGCTGGGTCTGATGCACGAGATCCTCGGCCAGAGCCGCTTCGCACCGGGGATCTTCGGCAACCAGGCGCCGGACTCCGGCAACGCGGAGCTGCTGGCGATCGGCGGCTCGCCGGAGCAGAAGGAGCAGTGGATGCTCCCGCTGCTGCGCGGCGAGCTGCGCTCCTGTTTCTCGATGACCGAGCCGGGCGCGGGAGCGGACCCGACGCTGCTCACCACCCGGGCGGTGCTCGAGGGTGACGAGTACGTGATCAACGGACACAAGTGGTTCTCGTCGAACGCGAGCCGGGCGGACTTCCTGATCGTCATGGCCGTCACGGACCCCGACGTCTCGGCGTACCAGGGCTCCTCGATGATCATCGTTCCGGTGGACACGCCCGGCGTGAACATCCTGCGGGACATCCCGGTCATGGACCACTCCAGCGTCACCCCCCAGCTCGAGGGCGGGCACGCGGAGATCCTCTACCAGGACGTGCGGGTCCCGAGGGCCAACCTGGTGGGCAACCCCGGAGACGGCTTCAAGCTGGCCCAGCAGCGCCTCGGCCCGGGGCGCATCCACCACGCCATGCGCTGGCTCGGCCAGTCGAAGCGCGCCTTCGACATGCTCTGCGAGCGGGCGGTGTCCCGGTACGCGCACGGCTCGGTGCTGTCCGAGAAGCAGATGATCCAGGACTGGGTGGCCACCTCCGCCGTGGAGATGCAGGCCGCGCGGCTGCTCACCCTGCAGGCCGCGTGGACCATGGACCAGGTGGGCGCGTCGAACGCCCGCAACGAGATCGCGATCATCAAGTTCTGGGGCGCGAAGATCCTGCACGACGTCATCGACCGCGCGATCCAGATCCACGGCTCGCTCGGCTTCTCCGGCGACCTCCCGCTGGAGCAGATGTACCGCTCGGCCCGCGCCGCCCGGATCTACGACGGCCCGGACGAGGTGCACAAGGCCACCGTCGCCAAGCGGATCCTGCGCGGCTACGAGGCCACGGACGTCCCCACCGAGCACGTGCCCACGCGGGCGGCGGCGGCGCAGCGGAAGTTCGCGCAGTACCTGGAGCTGGCCACGGCCAACGACTGACGCGGAGCCCTCCGCCGAGATGAACGTCAGTGCTGTTCGATCATGCCTTCGGCAGCACCCTGGTTCATCTCGGCGAAGGGTGGGTCGGATAGCGGGCCGGTGTGCACGACGTCGAGGCGCTGCGTGGCCCGGGTGAGGGCGACGTAGAGGTCCGTGTGGTGCATCCGTGCGGGCTCGACGACGACCACCGCGTCGAACTCCAGCCCCTTCGCCTCGCGCGGGGTCAGGACCGGCACCCCGGGACGGCCGACGTCGAGCCC
>NZ_JACBXB010000902.1 GCF_013870575.1 Pseudonocardia pini | reverse complement strand
AGCAGCCCGGACTGCAGCATCGGCAGGTCCTGGCCGATCACGGCGACGTCCGCCGGGTCCTCGCCCGCGGCCAGCGCGGCCGCGGCGGGGTCGACGGGCAGGCGGGTGGGCTCGGGGCCCAGCAGGTTGCCGTGCACACTCATGGGCTCATCCTGCCCCGTCGACCCCCGGCCCGCGTCAGCCGGCCAGCGACTTGCCCGCGGACTTCAGCGACTCGCACGCCTCGATCACGCGCTCGGACATCGCGACCTCGGCCTTCTTCAGGTAGACGCGCGGGTCGTAGGCCTTCTTGTTGCCGACCTCGCCGTCCACCTTCAGCACGCCGTCGTAGTTCTCGAACATGTGCGCGGCGATCGGGCGGGTGAAGGCGTACTGCGTGTCGGTGTCGACGTTCATCTTCACCACGCCGTAGGTCAGCGCCTCGTGGATCTCGGAGAGCAGCGAGCCGGAACCGCCGTGGAAGACCAGGTCGAAGGGCTTCTCGCCGTGGCTGAGGCCGAGCTTCTCGCGCGCGACCTCCTGGCCCTGCTTCAGGATCTCCGGACGGAGCTTCACGTTGCCCGGCTTGTAGACGCCGTGCACGTTGCCGAAGGTCGCGGCCAGCAGGTAGCGGCCCTTGTCGCCTGCACCGAGCACGTCGACGGTGCGCTCGTAGTCGCCCGGCGCGGTGTACAGCTTCTCGTTGATGTCGTGCGCGACGCCGTCCTCCTCGCCGCCGACCACGCCGATCTCGACCTCGAGGATGATCTTCGCCTTGGCCGCCTCGTCGAGCAGCTCGGCCGCGATCTTGAGGTTCTCCTCGAGCTCGACCGCCGAACCGTCCCACATGTGCGACTGGAAGAGCGGGTTGCCGCCCTTGGCCACGCGCTCCTGGCTGATGGCGATCAGGGGCCGGACGAACCCGTCGAGCTTGTCCTTCGGACAGTGGTCCGTGTGCAACGCCACGTTGATCGGGTAGGCGTCGGCGACGGCGTGGGCGAACTCGGCCAGCGCCACCGACCCGGTGACCATGTTCTTGACCCGCGTGCCGGACAGGAACTCGGCACCGCCCGTCGAGACCTGCACGATGCCGTCGCTGCCCGCCTCCGCGAAGCCGCGCAGCGCGGCGTGCAGGGTCTCCGAGCTGGTGACGTTGATGGCCGGGTAGGCGAACTCACCGCTCTTGGCCTTGTCGAGCATCTCGTTGTAGAGCTCGGGGGTGGCGATCGGCATTGCGCGCTCCTCCTCGTCGGTCCGCCGGGTGTCGCCCGCCAGTATCACCCACCAGCGGCGACGCGCAGGAAGGCGATAAGTCACGTCGTTAAGGTGGGGGGCGTGGGGGTAGGAGCGGACACGGGCGGCTACGAGAGCCCGGTCGAGCAGACGGTCGACCGGACGCTGAGCCGGCTGCGGCGGATCGACTCGCGCCCGGACCCGGCCGTCCAGGCCGCGCCACCGGTGGCCGAGGGTGGCCCGCTCACCCTCGCCGACCTCTACCGCGACCACCGGATGCGGCTGGTCCGGCTCGCCGTCCTGCTGGTGGACGAGCCCGCGACGGCCGAGGACGTCGTGCAGGAGGCCTTCGCCGGGCTGCACCGGCACTGGGCGGGCCTGCGGGACGAGGCGGCCGCCGTCGGCTACCTGCGCACCGCCGTCGTCAACGGGTCCCGGTCCGTGCTGCGCCGCCGCCGGACCGCGCGCGAGTACGTGGCCCCCCACCAGGTCAACGCCCGGTCCGCCGAGTCGCTGGCGATGCTGTCGGCCGAGCACCAGGCCGTCGTCGACGCGTTGGGCACCCTGCCGCCCCGCCAGCGCGAGGTCCTGGTGCTGCGGTACTACGGCGGGCTGTCCGAGGCGGAGATCGCCGAGGCGGCGGGCATCACCCGCGGCACGGTGAAGTCCACCGCGAGCCGGGCCCTCGACACGGTGGCCCGGGTCATGGCCGAACGGTCCGGGGGACAGTGAGTCGATCCGGTGATGAGACGATGAGGCCGTGACGCACCCGCACGAGGAACGGCTCGC
>NZ_JACBXB010000901.1 GCF_013870575.1 Pseudonocardia pini | reverse complement strand
CCCGTGCTCTGGCGGGTGCACACGGCCAGCGCGCTGCTCGTGGTGCCCCAGTTCGCGATCAGCGCGTTCGGCACCGAGTACCTGGTACGCCAGCAGGGCTGGGGCGTGGCGGCCGCGGGGGCGTTCATGGCGGCGGTGCAGATCGCGGGGGCGGTGGGCCGCATCGGGTCCGGGGTGTGGTCGGACCACGTCCGGTCGCGGCTGCGGCCGATGCGGCAGCTCGCCGTGGGCGCCACCGCGGTACTGCTGCTGTTCGCGCTGGGCGACGCGGTCGCGCCCTGGCTCGCGATCGTCGCGCTCGCCGTGGGCGGGGTGGTCACGGTGGCGGACAACGGGTTGGCGTTCACGGCCGTGGCGGAGATCGCCGGGTCGGCCTGGTCCGGGCGCGCGTTGGGCATCCAGAACACAGGCCAGAACGTGGTCTCGTCGCTGACCCCGGTCGCCCTCGGCGCGATCGTCGGGGTGACGGGCTACGCCGTGGGGTTCGCGGTGGCCGCCGTGGCCCCGGTGCTCGCCGTGGGCATCACGCCGGTCCGGGACGAGGTGGAGCCGACATGGTGAGCGCCGGGTCCAACGCGGCGGCCAGGAACCGCAGCTCAGGGGCCATGTCGGCGCGCGAGGCCGAGTCCTCCTCCGCGTGCCGGTACACGGAGTGCCGATAGCTCAGCGCCGACGCCAACAGCAGCGAGGCGCTGCCCACCGCGCCGGTGGCGCCCGCCGCGACCAGCACCGCCCGGATCTCGCCGACCAGCCTGTCGAAGCGGCGGTGCAGGGCGTCCCGCACGGCGGGGTGGGTGTCCGCCTCCCGCCACAGCAGGTGGGAGAGGACGGCGGAGGAGTCCAGGAGCTCGTCGAGCACGGCGACGAGGCGGCACAGGCTCTGCTCGACGTCTCCCGGCACGACCACCGCCGCCCGGTCCACGTGCTCCTCGGGCAGCCGGTCCACCAACGCGGACAACAGGTCCACCTTGCGCGCGAAGTAGTAGTGCACCAGGCCCTTGGGCACCTCGGCACGGGCGGCGATCCGCGAGGTGGGCGTGGCGTCGAAGCCCTTCTCCGCGAAGAGCTCCTCGGCCGCGGCGAGGATCCGCTCGCGGGCCGGTTCGGGTTCGGTCATCACAGCCATCCTGACATGCGGAGGGGCCGCGACCGGTGCGGTCGCGGCCCCTCGGTTCACTGCCCGATCAGTGGGCGACCACTCCGCGGTGCGCGGTGGTGGCGGCCGGCAGCGCGGTCGCGGCGACGACCACCGCGAGGACACCGCCGATCCAGGACGTCCACGACGCGCCCGACAGGTCGCTGTAGCTCATCACCCACGGGGCGATGAACAGCAGCACACCGAGCACACCGTGCACGTACTCGCTCGCCACCGAACCCGGCTGACCGAGCGACCAGAGCGCCGTCAGCGCGAGCACCACGCCGAGGACGACGAGCGTCCACACCGCGGCCGAGTCGGTGGCCACCACGATGGGCGACAACGCGACCAGGACGCCGATCACCAGAGCGGCCCAGTCCTGCCAGCGCGTCCACACCTTCGCGGTCATCGCGATCACTTCCCTCCAGAAGGTCTTGCCTGATGACTCCGGTCTACGCCTTGACTGGCCGCCCGGTCAACTCGCTTTCTGCGTGATCCACGCGACTCCGCAAGCGCGCGGCAAGTGGGCCCCAAGCGGGGCGTCGCACGCTCGCGGCACCGACGACGAAGGAGCGCTCATGTCCTGCCCCACCACCACACCGAACCTGATGGGGCTGCGTGTGCTGCACCGGACGATGCGCGCGGACCTGCACCGGCTGACGGCGCTGGTCGAGCGCCTCGCGGACCTCCGGGCGGCGATCAGCCCCAAGCGCGCGGCCGCCCTCGACGCCTGGATCGGCGGCCTGTGCGCCGAGATCCACCACCACCACGAGGCGGAGGACCGGATCGCCTGGCCGGTGATCGAACGCCACGCAGGCGCCGCCGCGGACCTCACCGGTCTCAGCGAGGACCACGCCGCGCTCGACCCG
>NZ_JACBXB010000900.1 GCF_013870575.1 Pseudonocardia pini | reverse complement strand
GTCGGGGCGGGCGGCGCGGGCGGGGTCGCCGGTGCGGGTGTCTGCTCCGCCGCGGGCGACCGGAACGCCGAGGGCTCCAGCTTCTTGTGCGTGGGCGTCCCGCCCTCGAAGCCGGCGGCGATGACCGTGATGCGCACCTCGTCGCCGAGGGAGTCGTCGATCACCGTGCCGAAGATGATGTTCGCCTCGGGGTGCGCCGCCTCCTGGACCAGCGACGCGGCCTCGTTGATCTCGAACAGGCCGAGGTCCGAGCCGCCCGCGATCGACAGCAGCACGCCCTGCGCGCCGTCCATCGACGCCTCGAGCAGCGGCGAGTTGATCGCCGACCCGGCCGCCTGCACCGCGCGCCCCTCACCGCGCGCCGACCCTATTCCCATCAACGCCGACCCCGCCCCGGACATCACCGACTTGACGTCCGCGAAGTCCAGGTTGATCAGGCCGGGCGTGGTGATCAGGTTCGTGATGCCCTGCACACCGGAGAGGAGCACCTCGTCCGCCGAGCGGAAGGCGTCCATCAGCGAGACGCCGACGTCGCCGAGCTGCAGCAGCCGGTCGTTCGGGATGACGATCAGGGTGTCGCACTCGTTGCGCAGCTGCGTGATCCCGTCCTCCGCCTGGCCCGCACGGCGGCGGCCCTCGAAGGTGAAGGGCCGGGTGACGACGCCTATGGTCAGCGCGCCCAGCTTCCGGGCGATCGAGGCGACGACGGGGGCACCGCCGGTGCCCGTGCCACCGCCCTCACCGGCGGTCACGAAGACCATGTCGGCCCCCTTGAGGACCTCCTCGATCTCCTCGCGGTGGTCCTCGGCGGCCTTGCGGCCCACGTCGGGGTTCGCGCCCGCGCCGAGGCCGCGGGTCAGCTCGCGGCCGATGTCCAGCTTCACGTCGGCGTCGGACATCAGGAGGGCCTGCGCGTCGGTGTTCACCGCGATGAACTCGACGCCCTTGAGGCCCACCTCGATCATCCGGTTGACGGCGTTGACGCCGCCGCCTCCGATGCCGACCACCTTGATCACGGCGAGGTAGTTGTGCGGGGGCGTCATGCGCGGCACCTCTCGGTTTGGATCGGGTCTCCGGTCAGCTCCGTCCAGCAGGGTCTGTCCGGGCCGTTCGCGCTCGAACGCTAGGTCCGTATGCAGGCCCGGTCCAGCAGGCGCGCCGCGCGTCGGCAACACCTCGATGGGGTGGAGTCGGGTCCCGTGACCCTACCGTGACCAGCTGTTCATGCCTCCTGACGGCCAGTGACCGGCTGGGCCGTCCGGCGTAGTCGATCTCTCAGCGAGTGACGGTCGGGAGGTCCGGGCTCGAGACGTCGTAGACCGTACCGTCCTGGGTGAGCAGCGGGACCAGGACGGCGATCTTCTGCGCCGCGCGGTCGGTCGAGCCGAAGCGCACCTGCCGGTCCCCCATCCCCAGCCGGACGGTCGGCTCGGTGGCCGGGCTGTCGACGTCGATCGTGGTCACCCGGGCCCGGAGGTCCGGCGGCAGCGAGGACAGGACCTCGAGCGCGGCGCGGGTGGCCGTGTCGTCGGGTCCGACGGCGCCGAACCCCAGCATCGGCAGCGGCGGCGGGACCTCGGGGGCCTTCAGGTAGGCGACGCCGGCGGCGTCGACCAGCGTGACCCCCTCCGGCGTCCGGGCCAGCGCGACCGCGGTGCGCTCGGTGACCTCGATCGCCACCGTGTGCGGCCAGCCGCGGCTCACCTGGACCGAGCCGATCCCGGGCAGCCGGGCGACGCGCTGGGCGATCGCCCGGGTGTCGACGGTCGCCAGCGGCACCCCCGTCTCGACGGCGGCGGCGGACACGACGGCGTCCTGCGGGACGGTCAGCGCACCGGTCACCTCGACCTGCTCCACCTCGGCGATCCCGGTGTAGAGCAGGACCGCCCAGAACCCGCCGCCGAGCGCCGCGAGGACCGCCAGCACCACCACGGCGAGGGCGATCCGGCGGCGAGGCGGGCAGCATCCTCAACCCCGCCATGGACCGGCCCGAGGTGCTCGAGAAC
>NZ_JACBXB010000899.1 GCF_013870575.1 Pseudonocardia pini | reverse complement strand
GCCGCGCTGCAGTGCCCCACCGGCGGCTGCGGCGAGTGCCCGGCCTGCCGCACGGTGCTGGCGGGCACCCATGCGGACGTTCGGGAGATCGTCCCCGAGGGTCTGTCGATCTCCGTGGCCGAGATGCGGAACCTCGTGCAGCTCGCGGCCCGGCGGCCGTCCACCGGGAAGTGGCAGATCCTCGTGATCACGGACGCGGACCGGCTCACCGAGGGTGCGGCGAACGCGCTGCTCAAGGCGGTGGAGGAGCCCGCGCCCCAGACTGTCTTCCTGCTCTGCGCCCCCTCGGACCACCCGGACGACGTACCGGTCACGATCCGCTCCCGCTGCCGCGTGGTCTACCTGCGCCGCCCAGAACGCGACGCCCCACTCCGGCAGGTTCCGCATCGCGA
Organism: Pseudonocardia pini; assembly: GCF_013870575.1. Taxonomy (GTDB): domain Bacteria; phylum Actinomycetota; class Actinomycetes; order Mycobacteriales; family Pseudonocardiaceae; genus Pseudonocardia; species Pseudonocardia pini. Next base: position 1,616 of record NZ_JACBXB010000899.1, on the reverse strand, counting down.
TGCCCACCCGGTCGCCGGGCGCGAGCCCGTACTCCGCCGCCAGCGCGTGCGCGAGCCCGTGGACCAGCCGCCGGTGCTCGGCGAAGGTCCGGCTCTCGTCCCGGTAGAACGAGTGCGGCCGGTCGGCGAACGCGGCGGAGTCCGCGAACATCTCGGCCAGCGTGTGCGGCCCGCGGCGGTAGACGCGCATCGGGATCCCGCGGACGGTCTCCTCCCGGAGCGCGAACTCCGCGCCGGGTCCTGTCAGGGCGGCCAGCTGGTGTCCGACGGGGGTGTCCGCGGCGGGCGTGTCGGGGGTGTCAGCGCTGACGGGGTGCATCGGAGATCACTCTGCCATCCGCCGGGGCGGGCGTGACAGGGTTCGCGGATGGCGGTGCGAGGGATCCCCTGGGGGCGGTGGGCGCTCCTGGTCGTCCTCACCGTGGGGCTGACGGCCGTCCTGCAGGTCCTCGGCGTGCCGTCGCCCGCCCTGTTCGCAGGCCTCGCCGTGGGCACCGTGCTCGCGTTGGTCGGGATCGGGCCCGCCCGCGTCGCCACGCAGGCGACGTCGGGGGCACAGGCCGTGATCGGCGTCGTCATTGGGGTCCTGGCACGGCCGGAGACCCTGTCCGCCGTGGCCGCCGACTGGCTGCCGGTGCTGCTGGTCAGCCTCGGGACCCTGGTGGTGAGCATGGCCGCCGGGCTGCTGCTCGGCCTGCAACGCGGCGTCTCACCGCTCACCGGGATGCTCGCGCTCACCGCAGGCGGGGCGTCGGGGCTGGTCGCGGTCACCCGCGAGCTGGGTGGCGACGAGCGGATCGTCTCGGTGATCCAGTACCTGCGGGTCGGGATGGTGACGGCGACCATGCCGATCGTCGCGACGGTGGTCTTCGGGGCCTCGCACGTCGGCGTCGGCTCGGGGCCGGAGGAGGCAGGCGGGCCCTGGTACCTCGGGGTGGCGCTGGTCGCCGTCTGTGCGGTGGGTGTCCCGGTGGCGAACCGGCTGCACGTCCCCGCCGGGGCGCTGCTCGGTCCCATGGTCATCGCGCTGGCGCTGAGCCTCGGCGGGCTGACCTTCGGGGCGTCGCCGCCGGAGCTGCTGGTGGACCTCGCCTACGCCGTCATCGGCTGGCAGGCGGGGCTGCGTTTCACCCGCCCCGCCCTGCGCACGGTGCTGCGCGTCCTGCCGACGGCGACCGCGTTGATCCTGCTGATCGTCGGGGCCTGCGCCGGGCTGGGCCTGCTGCTGTCCTGGTCGACCGACACGTCGCTGCTCGACGGCTACCTCGCCACCACCCCCGGTGGCGTCTACGCCGTGCTGGCCACGGCGATCTCGTCCGGCGGGGACGTCACGTTCGTGGTGGCCGTCCAGGTGCTGCGGGTGATCCTCATGCTGCTGGTGGCACCGTTTCTGGCCCGGCTGGTGGGCCGCCGCGGGGGTGCTGGACCCGACTGACCCGACCCGGCGGCGGCTCCGCCACGCGGTCGGGGTGCAGCACCCAGGCCAGGGCCTCGACGCCGTCGACGAGCCCGGGGCCCGCCTTGACCACGTACTCCGCGGAGTCGATCGCCGCGACCGGAACGCCGGGGAACCGGTCGCGGACCGGTCAGAAGGTCTTGGCCAGCTCGCGGGCGCG
>NZ_JACBXB010000898.1 GCF_013870575.1 Pseudonocardia pini | reverse complement strand
CCCGGCGAGCTGCAGCGGCAGCTCGACGTTGCGCGCCGCCGTCAGCCACGGCATGAGCGCGGCCTCCTGGAACATGAACGACGGCCGCGCGGCACTCACCGACAGCGTGCCCCCGGTGGGGGCGTCCAGCCCCGCGACCAGGTTGAGCAGTGTGGACTTGCCACAGCCGGAGGCGCCGAGCAGGCAGACGAACTCGCCGCTCGCGACCCGCAGGTCGATCCCGCGAAGGGCGGTGACCGCGGAGGTCCCGGTACCGAAGGTCTTGCCCACCCCCGACAGCTCGACGGCGGTGCGTCCGGTCCGCTCGCGGCGGGCCTGGTCGATCTCGGATTCCACGGTCACCGGCGTCATCCCTGCTGGTCGAGGCCCGCGGAGTCGACCGCGGGCTTGCCGTCCGCCTGGCGCACGGTGTTCAGCGCACCCAGGTCGAACAGGCCCTTCACGTCCGTCTCCGTGGGGGTGGCCCCGGCGGTGACGCTGTCCTTCGCGAGCTGCGGGAAGGTGGCCGCGAGCGGGTCGGTGTCGAAGCTGAGCTCGGTGAACGCCCGGTCCAGCACCGCCGGGGCGAGCGCCGAGTTGGTGATGGCCTTGATCGAGTCGTTCGTGATCGTCTTGGCCTGGTCGGGGTTCGCCGTGGCGAAGTCGACCGACTTCTGCAGGCCGCGGAGCAGCGCCTCGACGGTCTGCGGGTGCTCCTGCAGGAACTGCGTGCGCACGATCAGCACCGTGGTCGGGAACTTGCCCTCCGGCCACAGGGTCTTCTCGTCGACGAGGACCGTCGCCCCGGCGTCGACCAGCCGCGAGCTCCACGGCTCGGGCAGCCAACCGCCCGCGACCTGGCCCTGCTTGAACAGGTCCAGCGTGCGGGGGTTGTCGATGTTCTGGACGGTCACCTTGTCCGGGCCCTCGCCGATCTCCAGGCCCTGCGTGCCGAGCCACTTCTTGAGCGCGACGTCCTGGGTGTTGCCCGCCTGCGGCGTGGCGATGACCTTGCCCTTGAGCTGGTCCGGCGTGGTGATGTCCGGGCTCGTGACGAGCTGGGCGCCGGCCTGGGTGGAGCCGGAGATGACCCGGATGGCCTCGCCGTTGGACTTGGCGAAGGCGTTGATGGCCGGGCTGGTGCCGATGAAGCCCGCGTCGAGCGAGCCGCCGAGCAGGGCGTTCACCTCGTCCGGGCCTGCGTTGAAGGTCTGGGTGGTGAGCTTGGTGCCGCTGCCCAGCTCCGTGGCGAAGGAGTTCTGCGCCACCCCGATCAGCGCGGGGGCGTGGGTGATGTTCGGGAAGTAGCCCAGCCGCAGCTCGGCGGCGGGGGTGGTGGCGGCGGGAGCGGCGGTGCTGGGGGTCTCCGCGGCGCGCGAGCAGCCGGCGGCGAGCCCGATCGCGGCGAGGGCGGCGAGCCCGGTGGTGAGCAGACGACGAGCGGCGGGCATGGGTGTTCGGGGTCCTTCCGGGGCGCGCGGGCACCCCGGATCCGGCCGGGACGACCCGGCGGGTGATGGCGCACGGGGTGGTGGGAGGGAGGGGACGGCGGGATCCGCCGATGCTCCCTAGCGACACCCCTCGTCGAAGGCGTGGCTCCGGCGCGACGGCCAGAACCGCTCCAGGTCGAACGCGCGCAGCGCGCGGCGCACACCAAGGGTGCACGGCGCGGTGGTGGGCATGCCCCCATCGTGCGACGGGCCGGTCCGGCCGGACAAGCCGGATTCCGCAGACCGAGAGCGCGACCGCAATGACCGGACATCTGTGCGTCCGTTTGCGCACGTCCTGTCCGTTCTCACGGCCGGCAGGTGTCCGGTCAGGTGGCGAGCGTCGGCAGCAGGGCCAGGGTGCGCTCCACCTCGGCGGGGGTGCCGATGGGGACGACCTGCAACTCGGTGACGCCGGCGTCGGCGTAGGCGCGGACGGCGGCCGTCAGGGTCCGCTCGTCCCCGGCGACGAGGGTGTCCACCGCGCCCGCCACACCCTGGCGGTCCAGCCAGCGGCGGTAGGTGGGCAGGTCGTTCGCCGGCCCG
>NZ_JACBXB010000008.1 GCF_013870575.1 Pseudonocardia pini | reverse complement strand
CGACACTCGCCCCGTCGCCGCTCTCGACCGCCCGGCCGACCAATGCCTCCGTCACCTCTCGGCGCAGCCGCTCCAGCTCGGCCACGGCGACGGCGACCGCCGGGACGTCGGTCAGGTCGGCGAGCGCCGGGCCCTGCCAGAGCAGGTGCGCCTGCCGCAGCGACGTCGATGCGACCGCCGGGTCGGTGCAGTCTCGTGCCTGCCCCAACAGCGTCCGAGCCTGCCGGAGATCCAGTTCGTCCAGTGCGAGCTCGAGGCGGTAACCGTCCTGCAGGGTGCGCAGGCGCCCTGCGGCGGGGCCCAGCAGCGCGCGTAGCCGCGACACGTGGGTCTGCAGGGCCTGTCGGCCCGACTCCGGCACGCCGTCCGGCCAGAGCGCGTCGAGCAGGTGGTCCACCGGCACCGTCCGACCCTCCGCGAGTGCGAGGAGCGCGAACGCAGCCCGTCGCTTGGGACCCGGGACCTCGACCGGCACGCCGTCGACGAGCAGGCGCAGTGGGCCGAGCACCTCCACACGGACTGTCGCCATCCCCCACCTCCACCGCCAGCATGCCGGGCGTCCCGCTCGCGCGGGAGCCTGCCGGCATCGGGACAGCCCGTCGCCAGTTCCGTGCAAGCGCTGGGAGCGATGGTGGACCCGACGCCGGCAGGGAGCCGGACTCAGGGAAGGAGCAGGACATGGACAACCACACGGTGCGCGAGTTCCTCGGCCGTTTCGTGGCCGACGTCGGTGCGACGGGCGCGGCGGGTTCGGTGGTCGTCGGGAACCGCCTCGGTCTCTATCGGGCCTTGGCCGAGGGGGCGGCGACACCCGCGGAGCTCGCCGAGCGCACCGAGTGCCACGAGCGGCCGCTGGCCGAGTGGTTGCGCGGTCAGGCCGCGGGTGGTTACGTCACCTTCGACGCGGCGACCGACCGGTTCTCCCTGACCGAGGAGCAGGCGTTCTGTCTCGTCGACCCGGATGGGCCGAACATCTCCACGGCCTACCGGCTGGTGTTGGGCTACCTGCGGGCCGAGGAGCAGATCGCGGAGAGCTTCCGCACCGGGACCGGACTGCCCTGGCACGCCCACCACGAGGACGTGTTCACCGGCTGCGCCGCCTTCTACCGCCCCGGGTACGTCGCGGACCTCGTGCCGAACTGGATCCCCGCACTCGACGGGGTGCAGGCCAAGCTGGAGGCCGGAGCCCGCGTCGCCGACGTGGGCTGCGGTCTGGGTGAGTCCGCACTGCTGATGGCGCAGGCCTTCCCCCGCAGCTCGATCGTCGGATCCGACTACCACATGGCGTCGGTCGACGAGGCGCGAAAGCGAGCGGCCGAGGCCGGGGTGGGGGAGCGAGTGCGGTTCGAGATCGCGTCGGCACAGGAGTTCACCGGGGAGGACTACGACCTGGTCGCCATGTTCGACTGCCTGCACGACATGGGCGATCCCGTCGGCGCCGCCCGCCGGGTTCGCGAGGCGCTCGCGCCGGACGGCACGTGGATGGTCGTCGAGCCGGCAGCCGGGGACACGGTCGCGGACAACCTCCACCCGGTCGGCAGGCTCTACTACAGCGGCTCGACCTTCCTCTGTGTGCCCGCTGCGCTATCCCAGCCCGGCGGCCACGCCCTCGGCGCCCAGGCCGGCGAGGCCCCGATCCGGCGGATCGCCGCCGAGGCCGGCTTCACCCGGTTCCGCAAGGCCGCGCAGGGGACGTTCAACGCGGTCTACGAGATCCGGCCCTGACAGCGCTGACGACGGGCCGCCGCGAGCAGCGAGGCGCCTGCTCTCGTCGACGAGCTGATGCCGGGGCTGCCGCCGGTCTGCCGTTCAGCAAGGTGTACGAACGATGATCGTCGCGACGGCCGGAGCCGGCGTCGAGCATGGCCGGTGACCTGATCCCCGGGGCGACCCCTCGCCGCCCCGGGATCGGTCACCGTCTGTCAACGGCGGGCGCCTCGGCGGCCGTAGGCACCGGCGACGATGGCGACGCCGATGACGGCGACGATGAGCTGGACGAGCAGCTCGAGCCAGTCGATGCCGCTGGTGGCGGTCGGAATGCCGATGGCACGGGCGATGAACGTGCCGATGAAGGCGGCGACGATTCCGACGACGATCGTCAGCCAGATCGGGATGTTCTGCTTGCCCGGCAGCACGAGGCGGGCGAGTGCGCCGATGATCGCGCCGATGACGATGGCGGTGATGATTCCGGTGACGGTCATGGGGTTCTCCAGGGGGTCGGGGTCGGACAGGCGTGCATCGCCTGCCCGGACGGTGAATGGCGCTTCGGGCAAATAGCCTGAATGTCCTAGTCGGAAACCCTCGTTGTGCGATCGTTAGCCGAGGCCGACAGGACGCTCGACCTCCTGAGGGAGCCATTCACCGCGGACCGACGTAGACGCCTTCGCCGTATCGGCTACGCGGCTCGCATTCGGCTCAGGTCGAGAGGCCGAGTGCTCGTGCGGGACGGGCGAGGAGCCCCGGTAGCTGCCGGCTGGGTCGCTGCTGCTCGCCATGGATGGCGTTGAGCACCACGATCGCACCGGTCACGGCTGGAATGGCCCACTGCAGGGCAGCCGGCCGGCGTTGGGCTGCCGAGGCTTCGTCATCCGGGGCCGTCGCTGCCGGCTCGGTGGTTCCCTCGACGGGCCGGCCTTCAGCCTCTTGGCGGCCGAAAGCCGCTCGCGGTCCCACAGGTGCGCGGTACCGCGGGGCACCCGGCCGATCTGGGCGCAGCGGATCGTCAGTCCGTTGTGGTGGAGCTCCGCGCCGAGCGCCACTCCGGCCAGATCCTCGGTGTAGAAGGCCAGGTCGATGACGGTGCCTTGGGGGCGGAGCAGTCGCAGCGCGGTGGCGAGCGCGTGGGCGCGGCCCCGACACTGCAACACGACGTCAGCGCCCCGGTCTCCCGGACCCCGCCGCCACCGGGTCTTCAGCCGCACCATGGGTGCGCGCGAACAGCCCCACGAGCAGTCCGACGACGCCACCGGCGACGACGACGCGCCTGCCCCGAACCCCGTCCCCGAGGTCGCGCACGTCGGTGCCGCTGGCGTCGGCGGCAGCGTGCAGGATCCCGTTGGCGCACATGGGGCCCATGTGGGCGACGAAGATCCCGAGGATCGGGTCGAGCCGGTCGGGCAGCTCGACGAGCCGTTCTCGCAGCGGGTCGCTGCGGTAGCCGGTGCGATGACCGTAGGTCGCGGCCACCGCCGTCCCGGTCGGCGGGCCCGCCCCTTCGTCGGTGCTGTCGACGACCCGGGCGACCTCCATGTAGCCGACCCGGTCACCGGGTACGTCTGCAGCCCGATCGGCCCGTCGGCTCGGGGGAGGGGGCGCACCACCGCTCGGCCCGGAGACTCGATGACCAGCCCGAGATCGTCGCCGGGAGCGGGCCGCTCCCGGCGGAGCCTGCTCCCGCCCCGGCCGGAACCGTCGACGCCCGGCCCGGCGCCGAACCGTCCCCTGCGCGACGAGGGGGTCATCGGACCCGCTCGCTCACGCCGCTGTCGCAGGACCGGGCGATCGCGCAGGCGAGGCGGTGACTTCGCCGGGCATCGCCGTGGTCGGGCAGCCCGAGCTGCGGACTGCGTTCCGGTGCGGTGTACGCACTAGCCCCGGTGGCGGTCGGATTCGGCGGTCGCCTCGTCCGGCCCCAGGGGCTTCTCCACGAACAATGCCACCCCGGCCGCGGCCGGCTCGTACTCGAGCTGTCCGTGCCCCGAAGGCGGCACACATACGTAGACGGCGTCGACACCTGAGGCGAGCAGGCCGGTGACGTCGGAGAACGCCGTCGCACCGAACGTCCGGGCGAACTCACGGGCACGAGCGGGATCTCGGTCCGTCGCGGCCACCAGCTCCACGTCATCGAACCCCGCGAGCACCGTCGCGTGTCGTGTCGCCACGCCACCTGCACCGGGGCCGATCGCCATGCCCAGAGGGAAGCTGAACGTCCTAGTGGTCCACCGTCGGCGGACGTCTGACACAACGCGTCATCCGACGACGAGTCAGTCCTGGAAGCTCGACGCCGCTTGGCTGGGGCGAACGCGACGACACCCCGATCCGAGGAGGATCGGGGTGCCGGTGGACCGTGGTCAGGCGATGAAGCGCACGTTCGACCTGTTGTCGTGGGTCTCGGTGGTGTCCGCGGCGGGGGTGATGGCGCGCAGGACGAGTCCGCCCTGCAGCTTCACCAGCTGGGAGGCCAGGGTGGTGAGGTAGCGGTAGCCGACGCGGGGGTCGATGACCGTGCGGGGCGAGAGGTCGGTGGCGGCGCGGAGAGCGCTGCGGAACAGCTCGGTGGGCTGGGGCTGGACGAGCCAAGCCGGTCCGGTGGCGCCGGGGGCACCCTGGACGCCGGGGATGCCGACGGGGCCGTCCGGTCCTGCGGATCCCTGTCGGCCCTGGACTCCCTGGGGTCCGGTGATCCCGAGCGGCCCGTCCTCGCCCTGGGCGCCGACGACGCCCTGGAGGCCCTTCTCACCCTGGAGGCCGGGCTCTCCGATGACTCCGCGCTGGCCCTGGGCGCCGGGCAGTCCGGGCAGTCCAGGGGTTCCGGTCTCTCCGGTTTCGCCCTGCTCGCCGGTGGAGCCCTGAACGCCGCGCAGTCCCTGCTGGCCGGTCGGGCCGTCAGGGCCGACGTCGCCGCGCTCGCCGGGCAGGCCGACGGGTCCGACGGGCCCCTTGTCCCCGGTCTCCCCGATCGGGCCCTCAGGGCCCTGCTCGCCCTTGGGGCCGCGCTCGCCGACGGGTCCGACGGGGCCCTTCGCGCCGACATCGCCCTTCGGCCCGTGCTCGCCGAGCTGTCCGATCGGGCCCTTCGGGCCGATCTCGCCCTTGATGCCCTGGTCGCCCTTGACGCCCTGGTCGCCCTTGACGCCGTGATCCCCCTTGACGCCCTTGGCGCCCTGGTCACCCTTGGCGCCGTGATTGCCCTTGGTGCCGTGGTCGCCCTGGTCGTCCGTGGCGCTGTGGTCGCCGTTCACGACGATCTCTCCGACGATGCCGATCGAGTCGTGCTCGGCCTTGTCGATCTTCGGTGTGTGATCCGGCTTCGTCATGGGATGCCTTTCGAGAGGTGGGGTTCACGCTGAGCGAGCCGCGCAGCGGCGAAGATCGTCAATCGAGGTAGTGAGGACGGCGGGCGTTGAGCCGAGCTGATCGAGAGAGACGATCCGCTGCGCCGTCATACTCAGGATGGGCCCATTACTTGATCGATACACCCGGAGTTCGCTGTGGGCGACGACACCGTGACCGGGCACACCATCCCGGCGCCATCGTCGACGGGCTCCGACGGCGCACGTGGGGCCGCGACGAGCACGCTGAGGCGGGCTCAGCGGGTGCTGTCGAGGGCAATTGATGTCGCGGCAAGACATCGCTACAGTGATGTCGCGCCGCGACATAAGACTGGGGGACCGGGGTTCGACGACCGCCCCTCGACCACCGACATGGAGGCAGCACGATGAACTACCTGGTGAAGGCGACGCCGTCCCGGCGCCTGGCCGAACTGAGCGCTGCGGAGCGTGACGCGCTGATGCCCGGCGAGCGGGTGGCTGCCCGGACCCTGATCGCCGCCGGCGATCTCGTCTGGATGTGGCGCTACCCCGGCAGCACGGCGAGCGTGTCGATCTGGAACGCCGGCGATGCCGAGATGCTCGACGAGCACCTGCAGGCCCTGCCGATGCATCCGTACCACGACTTCGAGATCACGGCTCTCGACTCGCACCCGGCCTTCCCGGCCGCCCTGCGCGCCGGTGTCGCGGAAGGCGCCGTCGATGTCCAGGCGTAGGCGGCGGAGCTCGCCCGGGACGGACGTCACGTCTCGGGCGACGGGCATCGCCGAGGGCGGCCGCGGCCCGAACCGGGTGTCGAGGCTGGTGGTCGGATCGTTGATCACCGCCATCGGGGTGGGCCCGATGATCGTGGACCACCTGTGGGAACCGATCGCCCGCCAGCACATGCGCAATCCCGCATGGTCCCCGCACGCGAAGTTCCACGACGCTCAGTACATCACCATGTCGGCACTGATCTCGGCGATCGCGCTGCGCATCCTGTTCCAGCGTGAGGGAGACCCCCACGTGCGGCTGCGGAACGCCGCTGCGTTGTCGTCGGTGTCCTGGCTGGGGATGTGGGGTGCGATGTTGTTTCCCGGAACCGCGGCGACCGACCCGGAGTTCGTGTCCGAGCCCACCGAACGCCCGATCGCCGGCCTGCCCCCGCAACTGTTCCTCTCGATCATCGGACTCGGCGGCCTGGCCGCGACGGTGAAGGCCGATGCGGTGCGGGCGCGGCACGAGCCGGCACCCGCGCCGGGCTGAGAGCAGGCCGACGATGCCCCGTTGGAAGCCCGGTAGCCGGGAGCGGCTCATCGAGTCGGCGCTGGAGTTGTTCACCGAACGCGGTCTGGCGGACACCAGCGTCGTCGACATCTCGGCCCGCGCCGGCGTCACGACACGCACGTTCTTCCGGTACTTCCCCGACAAACGCGAGGTGCTCTTCGCCGACGCCGAGACCCTGCGGTCGACGCTCGTGCAGAAGATGGTCGAGGCCCGCGACGTCGGTGAGCCGCTTCTGTCGGTCGTCGACGTGCTGTCCTCCTTCGACTGGGCGGCTGCGGGTCGTGACCGGCACCGCCGACGCCAGGCGGTGCTCGCCGCCAACCCCGAGATCGCGGAACGGGAGCTCGCCAAGAACGACGAGCTCGCCGACGCCATCGCCGAGGTCCTGCACGGCCGTGGCGTCGACGCGGAGTCCGCGCTACTGGCCGCGCGGGTGGGCGTCGCGGTGTTCCGGTTCGCGTACGACGTCTGGCTCGCCGGCGACGACCGCAGGGACTTGACGACGATCACCGAGGGCGTGCTCGCCCGACTCGGGTCGATGCTCCCCGATCGACCCTGACCGCGCTCCCCGACAGACCTGATCCCGTGTCCGGACAGAGAGGCCCGTCATGTCCTCGGACGGCAAGACCCATCGTGTTCAGTACACCCGCTACGGCGGGCCCGATGTCCTCCGGCTGGAGCCGTTCACCCCTGCGTCGCCGGGGCCGGGCCAGGTGCTGGTCCGGGTTCGCGCCGCAGCGGCCAACCCGATGGACGGCAAGATCCGCCGCGGTGAGATGCGGCCGATGACCGGTCGGCGCTTTCCACGGGGGATCGGCCACGACTTCGCAGGGGTCGTCGAAGCGGTCGGCGCAGGCGTCACCCACCTGCAGACGGGTGACGCGGTCTTCGGGATGGCGAGCTTGCGCGGCGCCGGTGCCTTCGCCGACGTGGTGGTGGCCGAGGCGACGGCGGTGGCACGCAAGCCGCCTGCCCTGAGCTTCGAGAAGGCGGCGACCCTCCCGGTCGTCGCGGTGACCGCCCTGCAGGCGTTGCGGCATGCCGACGGCCTCCGGCCCGATGCGGCGATCTTCGTGCACGGCTGCCTCGGCGCCGTCGGGCGGTCCGCGGTGCAGCTGTCGCGGCGCAGCGGCGCAGCGGTGCGGCGGTGACGGGGAGCTGCCGGGCGGCGTCCGCGCCCCAGGCGGCCGAGCTGGGCGTCGACCCCGTGGTCGACTTCACCGTGGACCCCACGCCGCTGGCGCACCGGTTCGACGTCGTGTTCGACACCGTCGGGTCGCTGCCGTTCCCCACCGCCCGACTCCTGATCAGGCCGGGCGGGCGCATCATCGACATCGTCCCCACTCCGCGCAAGTTCCTGCGCAGCGCCCTACCGGGCCCGTACTCCGCCTTCATGGGCAAGGCGAACGTCGCAGACCTCGAGGAGGTGGCCGAGGCTGCCGAACGGGGCGAACTGGACGTGGCGATCGGTCGCGTCGTCCCGCTCACGGACGCCGTCGCGGCTCTGACCGAGATGGAGACAGGCAGCCGACCCGTCGGCGGCAAGCTCGTGGTCGTACCCGACTGACCATGGCTTCCCGCCATGTGCAGGCCGGCGACGAGGTCGGTGCAGGCTCTGTCGCGCTGGTCGTCCCGGTCAGCTGCGGCGACCAGGGGGCCGGTCTAGCAGACGATCACTCGTCGGCCGAGGCCCGCCCGCCAGCAGCTCCCCACACCGTTCGCGGGCCTGCGTCCGCGCGAGGCGGGATGGGCGGCGCGGGCGGTGGTCCACAACCGACCCCGGGCGCGGGCGGCCAGCATGGCTTCGATATCTGATGCTTGAGCGCTTCGATCGTCAGATATCGAACTACCGGGGTGCTGAATCGTTCGATACCTCATCCATTCCGGAAGGCTCCCTCGGAGGTCCGGCCGGAGGCTGGGACCGAGGCGAGACCCGTCGGCCCTTCGGTGCGGCGGAGGCAGGGGGATCAGGCAGGCCTCGGAGAACCTGCTCGGGGACCTGCCGTCGGACAGCTCACCGACGCGATGGTGGCGTCCTACCCGGGAGCCAGTCAGTGCCGGGATCGCTTTCCGGCGATGAGCACACCTGCGAACCCCACCGCGAGCAGCAGCGAGGCCAGCGGCGGGCCCACGAGGGTGAGACCGGTGAGCAGCCCGATCATCCGCACCGGAGCGCTCGCGATCATCGCCCAGCCGGCCCAGGCGGGCACTGTGGACCGTTGCCGCAGCATCGCCACACCGAGCAGCACCGTGCCGATCAGGGCGCCGAGCCCGAACACGACGTAGACGGCGAGGGCGGTGGTCGAGCCGTGTTCGTCGGAGGCGGCGCCGAGCAGCCCCGGATCCGCGCCCGCGCTCAGGATCGAAAGCGTGGTCAGCGCCTCGAAGGACAGGACCGTCGAGAGCAGGTAGCCGCTGCCCGCCAGCCAGGCCCCGGTGGCTGCGAGGACGCCGTGCAGGCGTTGGGCCACGGCCCAGATGCCCGGTACGAGCAGCAGAGCGGCAACGAGACCGGTGGCGGCGGTCGCCTCGGTGAGCCCCGGGTTCGCCCCGAACCACGCCGCCAGATCGGCGCTCGACCCGGTCGCGGGGTAGAGACCGGACAGCACATTGCACACCGTGAGTACCAGCGCGCCGGAGATCGCGGCGACGGCTCCGCCGGGCAGCGGCCCGGCGACGTCGTTCGACGAGACGGTGGTCGGGTCGGGGTCGACGGCAGAGCTCATGGTGTCCTCGGTCCTCGTGTGTGGGGGCTTCGTCGTCGGACGCTAGAGCCCGTCGACCGGGCGACATCGGCGTGAACACCGATTCCTCATGGTCGAGCGGTCGGGCAGGATGGCGGGGTGAAGCCGAGCCGGCCGGTCTGGACCTGGATCGCAGCGGCCGCCGTCGTGGCGTTCGCGCTCGTCCTGCCGCAGCCCTGGGTGGACCCTGGGTTCCGGCCGGCCCCCGGGACGCGCCCGGCCATGCTCATCGCGGGCGTCGTGATCCTGCTGGTCGCGGCCTACGTGCCGAAGGGGCGTACGCGTGGCACCGTCCCGGCCGTCGGCGTGCTCGGCACGACCGTCGCGGTCTACCCGACCCTGCTGACCCTCGGTGGCGGGCTGGGAGGCCCGGTGGTCGAACTACTCGCGGGCGGCTGGCACATCGTGCCGTTGACCCTGGTCCAGCTGGTTCCGGTGATGGCGAGCAGTCGGGCCGTCGGCCGTCGGCGGCGCCGGTGGGAGGCGACGATCCTGCTGGTGGCGCTGGCTGGCGTCGCGCTGGTCGCCGCGGCGCTGGCGGGTGTCGCGGGGGCCGAGACGTGGTCGATGGTGGTGTGGCTCGGGTCGTTCCTGCTCGCTCCGGTCGTCACCTGGCGGGCCGTGGCCGGGTCGGGCGGGGAGACCCGGCGGCGGGCGATCCTCGCCGCGGTCGCCGCGATGTTCCCCGTCGGGATCATCGCGTGGTGCACGGCCGTGGGTTTCCTGGCCGCAGGCATCGGAGCGGACGAGGATGCGTCGGTCACCGCCCTGCTGTGGGGTTTCGCGGTCGGAACGCTGCTCTGCGGCCTCGGTGGTGCGGCGACGACGGCGCCGGCCGGATCGCCCATCCTGCGGACTCACGTGGTGGTCTCGGCCCTGCACGGCCTGCTGGGCACCGTGGTCCTGATCGTCGGGTCCGTCGTCGCCCTGCTGCTGCCCGCCGATGTCGTTCCGCCGGGCGTGGCGTTGCTCGCGGGTGGAGCAGCGACGGCCGCGCTCACCTGGCCCTGGCTGCGCCTGCACGGGTGGCTCGCCCGGGTCGTCGACCCGGCCGCGGAGCTGCGGCACGAGCTGGCGCTGCTCGGCCACATCGACGACGGCCGGCACCGCGGCAGCGCCCTCGTCGTCCTCAGGAGGCTGGTCGACGACCCGGACCTCACGCTCGCGTTCAAGGTCGACGCAGGGAGGTGGACCGGGGCCGACGGGGCGGTGCTCGACCCGTCCGACACCGTGGTGTCGGCCTCGCCGGATGCCGAGGTGGCAGCGGCCGGTGCGGCGGCGACGAGCCCACCCGCCGACGTGGTGCTCGCCGCCACCGACGGCAGGCCGACCGTCGTGGCGCTGCCGGGGACACCGGAGGCCGCGGCCCGACTCGCGTCGTTCGGCGACCTCACCGCGGTGCTGCGCCACGCGTGGGCGGAGGCCTGCCTGGTGTACGCCGCAGGTCGCGCCGACCTCGCCGCCGAGCACGAACGCAGCCGGATCGCCCAGGACCTGCACGACGGCCTCCAGGGGAGGTTGCTCGGACTCGCGCTGAACCTGCAGCTCTCCGGGCACGCGGTCGACGATCCCTCGACCCGGCTGCTCCTCGAGGAGACGGTCGGCGCGCTCCGCTCCGCGGTCGAGGAGGTCCGTGCGCTCGGAGGCGGCCGACAGCCGGAACTGCTGGCGCGCGGTGGGCTCGCCGTCGCACTCGGTTCCCTGTTCAGCGCCGTACGACCGGTCGTCGGGTTGGACGTGTCCCCGTCGCGTTTCGCTCCGGACGTCGAGGCCACCGCGTACTACGTCGTCAGCGAGGCCGTCACGAACGCGCTCAAGCATTCGGCCGCTCGAAGGGTGGACGTGCGGATCGGGGCGGACACGGACGCCCTCACCGTCACCGTGTCCGACGACGGCCGCGGCGGTGCCGACCCACGCCTGGGCTCAGGCCTGCGTGGCCTGGCCGAGCGGGTGGCCGCGGCCGGCGGCGTGCTGGTCGTCCGCGACGCCGTGCCGACCGGCACCGTGGTGGAGGCGGTGGTCCCGTGCGGATCGTGATCGCCGAGGACCAGATCCTGCTCCGTGACGGGCTGGTGCGGCTGCTGGAGTCGGTCGGTCACGCTGTCGTCGCGCAGGTGGGGGACGCCCGTGCGCTGGTCGAACAGGTCAACCGACACCGCCCCGACCTGCTCATCGCCGACGTCCGGATGCCGCCGACCTACACCGACGACGGCGCCCGCGCGGCCGTCTACCTCCGCGACCGGTTCCCGGAGCTGGCCGTGCTGGTGCTCAGCCAGACGGTCGACCCCGGTCTCGTCGCGGACCTGGCGGGTGCCCGGGTCACCGCGTTCGGCTATCTGCTCAAGGACCGCGTCCTCGACACGGCCGCTTTCCTCGACGACGTCGCGACAGTCGGTACGGGCGGGACCGTGATCGACCCCGCGGTGCTCGACGGCCGGAGCGCCGAGCTCGCCGCCTTGACCGAGCGCGAGGTGGAGGTCCTGGGCCGGGTCGCGTCGGGCCGCAGCAACGCCGGCATCGCTGCCGACCTCGTCATCTCCAAGCGGACGGTCGAGGCCCACCTCCGCTCGATAGTCGACAAGCTGGGAATCGACGCGGGCCCTGAGGACAACCAGAGAGTGCTGGCCGTGCTGACCTGGTTCGCGAGCGCCGTCCGGCGATGACGCCGTTGCCACTCCTGGCCGCCTGCGGAGGCAGCGACCACCGTGAGCGCCTTCTCAGGCCAGACCGTGCCGCTCTTTGAGGGCAGCGATCTGCTCGGGATGGTGCTGGACCCCGAAGCGGTGGTTCACGTCGAGCAGGCCGGCGAACCGTGTCTGTTCGTCGAGGGTGTCGTCGGAGAAGATCGCGGTCATCTCACGTAGCTACCGGTGGGCGCGACCACCACCTCACCGTCGATCTCGGCGGTGACCTCGCCCTCCAGGACGTAGGTCAGCTCGTCGACGTCCGAGTGGGTGTGCGGGGGGATGAGGTGCCCGGGAGCCAGGGTCCCCTCGATGATCCCGATCCCGCCGCCGGGCAGATCCTCCCGCCCGACCATCCGGATCAGCGTCGGGTCGATGGGCCGGCCCTCGCCGGGGCGGACGATCCGGGTCATCAGAGGTCTCCTCGAGGAACGTCGGCGTGGGCCTTCTCGTGCCGGTGAGCGGTGTCGCCGACGACCACAGTGTCCATCTCGATCATCTGTTACCCGGAGGCCAGGTCCCCGTCGTCTGGTCGCCCGTGATCAGGCGGTTCGGACGATGGCGTCGATCATCTCGGGCTGGCCATGGTGACTCTCATGATCACGAGGCCATGACGATCGTCGAGCAGCTGACTACTCGCTATGCGGAGAGGGCTACGGCGACCACGCGGCTCGTCGGCCACCTGACCTGCGAGAACCTGCCGATTCGGGGCCGCCGAGGTCCGATCAGCTGACTCCCTTTCGGGAGAGCTTGCGTGTAGTGAACGGTAACTGGATCTGGGAGAACCCGAAGCAGGTCAGAGCGACAACGCTCTGACCTGCGACGATCGGTACACCGCCACGGACGTGAACCGTGAACCCGCTGGAGGAGTCGGGGGCTCCATCACCGGCTCCGATGAGTGGTTGTGATCAGGTGTAAGCGGTGACCACAACGAGCCGGCAGCGAGGTGACCGCGTCCTGGACAATTCGCTGTTCTTCCACCCGGAACGAGAGCGTGGCCTCGAGAGACAGGCGCGGGAACTGCAGGCGAAGCAGGTCTGCCGGGGCTGCCCGGTGATCGAGCAGTGCCGACGCTGGGCGCTGGCTGCACGAGAGCCGTATGGAGTATGGGGCGGACTCTCCGTGGCCGATCGGGCCGTGATCCTCGAGGGCGGCAGGCGCAACGGTGTCGTCTCCTGAACAAGTCGACACGTGTCCTGCGGGACCGTTCCGGTGGGAGCGGACCTCGTGGCCCGTGGCCGGAGCGGGCCGCCACGCTTCGCTTGGGCATCGAGACTCCATCTGATCGGGCACGGCAGGGAGGGCGACCGTTCGGGAGTTGACGCCGACACCCACCGCGGTAGCCGGATGGCGTGTCCGATCACGTGGCCGGACGACCACGGTCGTCGCAGCCTCGGCGGGACAGCGCACTCCGATGACCGGTCACCGCTGCTCGCTCCTTCTCCGAGAGCCCACCCCATATCCCGTAGGCCTCTGCGGCGGCGCGAGCGTGATATCGGCACCGCTCGATGACCGGGCACTCCCGGCAGACCAGCTTCGCCCGCGCCTCCCGCTTCGCGCGGTGGGCGCTGCGCTCCTGGTCGGGTGCGAAGAACAACTCGGTAGCGAGGCCACGACAGGACGCACGCAGCTGCCAGTCCCACGCCGTGACGACCGGGGTGGGTATCCACCGGGTGTCAGCCATGGTCGACCGAACCGGGCGCAGAACGATCGACCGACTGCCCCCGACGTCCGAGGAGCATTCGTTCCTCCTCGGACGTGCCGCCCCAGACCCCGGCGCTGCGCGTCGACATGGCCCAGTGCAGGCAGTCGAGCACGACCGGGCACCGTCGACACACTGATTTCGCCTCGGCCTGCTGCAACAGTGCGGGGCCACTGACGCCGCCCGTGGGGAAGAACAGCTCGGGATCGACCGCACTATCGCGACAGGCCCCCCGGACCAGCCACATCCGGTCCTCACCCGAGCGTGCCGAGCCACCCGCTGAGGCGGTCCCTGCCATCACCGGCACCCTCTGTGGCGGCGCTGCCCCGTGGTTCGGGTACGCGGTGGTGCAGGCGACGAGCAGTCAAGAACGTCGAGCAGGGGTGCCATGTGACCTCAGATCTCCGGAAGACGGTGCACGGAGCGGACGCCGACCGGGGTCACGGGGGCTGGTCGGAGGATAACCGCTCTCGCGACCGGCCAAACCGCGTGGGAAACCGGGGTGCGACCGGCGAAGGAGCCGGGTCGGCCTGCGACAGGACGGGGGAGAGTGACGGACGAGACGACGGCTTTCGGGCTATCGATCAGCGAACCGCGGTATCCGCAGTCATCACCCCACCATCGTGCTCCCCCAGCCCTCGGGTGCCCGTCTCGGAGGAACACATGTCTCCCACCGGCGGACGCCGCTGCCCTCTCCCCGCATCGGCGCCCCCTCGCGCTCGGGGCCGGGGTGCCCGACCGGCCGCGGTTCGGCACCGCGAGATCACACTGCACGACCAACGCGTCACCTTCCTGGAGACCGGCGCCAGCACTGGTGGACCGACCGTCGTGCTGCTCCACGGCCTGGCCAGCAGCTCCGCGACCTGGGAGCCCGTGCTGCCGCTGCTGGGCCGCGACACCCACGTGATCGCGCCCGACCTGCTCGGCCACGGCGAGACGGCCAAACCCCGCAGCGGCGACTACTCCCTCGGCGCCTACGCCGCCGGACTACGTGACCTGCTCGTCGCCCTCGGCCTCGGGCCCGCGACGATCGTCGGGCACTCCTTCGGCGGGGGTGTGGCCATGCAGTTCGCCTACCAGTTCCCCGAGCTGACCGAGCGCCTCGTGCTCGACGCCAGCGGCGGCCTCGGCCCGGACGTCACCTTCGCCCTGCGCGCCGCGACCCTCCCCGGCACCGCCGCCGCCCTGCACCTGGCCACCGCACTGACCCCGCGTCCGGTCGCCGTTCTCGTCCGCCGCGTCGCCGCAGCGATCCCGGGCGTCCCCGCGGCCGACCTCGACGGCATGTCCTACGCACTGGCCTCCTTCGCCGAACACGGCGCACGCCACGCCTTCGTCCAGACCGTACGCAGCACCCTGAGCTGGGCCGGGCAGCGGCTCGACGGCACCGGCAGGCTCTACCTGCTCACCGACGTCCCCGTCCTGCTCGTCGCGGGCAGCAGCGACACCGTCATCCCCGCCGCGCACGCCCGCGCCGCCCACGACCGGCTCCCCGGCAGCCGGCTGGAGATCTTCGACGGCACGGGGCACTTCCCCCATTCCGAGCATCCGGCCCGCTTCGCCACGGCCCTGCTCGACTTCCTCGGGACCACCGCGCCCGCCCGGTCCGACCTGCGCTCGCTGCGCCGGACCCTGCGCCGCCCTCGACCCGACTCCGTCGAGGCCGTCGCCGCATCGGTCTCGCCCGCATGACGGGCCCGGTCGGAGCATTGAGCGGTCTGGCGGCGATGCCACTGGTCGGAGTCCCAGGGCTCGGGCTCTCCGCAGCAACCCTGCGACCCAGCTTTCGGGCTGCCGGCGCAGCCGGCGGTGCGACCGTGGTGACCCTTCCCGGGTTCGGCCGACCGGCGCCGCGGCGCAGCGCAGTCGACCCGCCTGTTCAGGCGACCCGGCTGCTCGACCGCATCGGAGAACTCGGGATCGGCCCCTGTGTCCTGGTCGGACACTCGGCAGGTTGCCAGGTGGTAGCTGAGGTGGCGGCTCTCGCACCGGGTGTGGTGGCCGCGCTCGTCCTGATCGGTCCGACGACCGATCCCCGCGCACGAACCCGGTCGCGCCTCGCCGCACGATGGCTACGGACCACCGTCCACGAGCCCGCCGCACAGGCGCCACTGCTCGTGCGCGACTACACGCGCACCGGACCGGTCGCGATGGCCCGCACGATGGGCGCGGCGCGCCGGCACCGGATCGAGAACCCGCTGCTCGTCGTCTCCTGCCCGGTCCTCGTCCTGCGCGGTCCGCGGGACCGCATCGCCCCCGCCGACTGGATCGCCACGCTCGCCCGCATCACCGCGCACGGCACCGCAGTGACTTTGGCGAAGGGGGCACACATGGTTCCCCTCACCGAGCCCGACGACGTAGGAGCCGCCATCAGCTCATTCCTCACCCGAGCAGTTCACAGAGCCACCTGAGCCGCTCGAGCCGGTGGAGGAGCCGTTGGTGCAGGCGGCACGTCACCGCCCTTTACTCACCGCTGCGTCCTCACAGGGGAGATGACGAATCGGCGGCCTTCTCGAGGACCGCGAGATAGAGCTTCTCTACCCGCAGTCCCTCGGCGTTCGCCCCCGGCGGAGCGGCGAAGGATCGGCAGCAGTCAATGTCCGCTTCGGGACCTGCGTCCCAGTCGACGCGTCACCAGCGCGACGCATCCACCGTGCGGGTCGGCCCGATCCTCGCTACCGTCGTCTCACGGGTCCGGCCCTCGCCCGTGGGTGCAGAGAACCGCCCGCCCACCGCAGCCGCCCTCTCCACCGTGTCGCCCCGCCGTCCTCGGACGTGCCCGCGCCGGTGTCAGGAGCCCCTCGTGTTCTTCCACCGCCAGGAACTGCAGTTCAAGTCCACACCGGACAAGCCCGACGCCGTCTACGCCCGCAAGCTCCAGGAGGTCCTCGGCGGGCAGTACGGCGAGATCACCATCGCCATGCAGTACATGTTCCAGGGCTGGAACATGCACATCCCCGGCAAGTACCGCGACCTGGTCTTCGGCATCGGCGCCGAGGAGATCGGGCACGTCGAGATGCTCGCCACGATGATCGCCCAGCTACTGGAGAAGGCACCCCTGGGCATCACCTCCGACGCCGTGCAGGACGACCCGACCGTCGCCGCGATCGTCGGCGGCACCGACGTCCAGCACGCCATCGTCGCCGGGGCCGGCGCCCGCCCCGTCGACAGCAACGGCAACCCCTGGCAGGGCTCCTACATCACCGCCTCGGGCAACCTGCTCGCCGACTTCTCCCAGAACGCCGGCGCCGAGATGCAGGGCCGCGTCCAGGTCGCCCGGCTCTACCACATGACCGACGACCACGGCGTACGCGATCTGCTGTCGTTCCTGCTCGCCCGCGACACCATGCACCAGAACATGTGGCTCGCCGCGGTCGCCGAGCTCCAGGAGGAGGGCGCCGAGAACCTCCCCGCCCCCAGCAACTTCCCGCAGCACAAGGAGCACACCGAGGTCTCCTACCAGTACCTCAACTTCTCCGACGGCGTCCACGCCGGTGAGGGCCGCTGGGCCAAGGGCCCCAGCCCGGACGGCAAGGGCGAGTTCACCTACCACGACGGGCCCACCACGTCGGCTCCGATGCCGCCGCCCACCCACCCCGACAGCCGCTTCTACGGCACCACCGAGCTGCCCAACGCCGTCGAGAAGCTCGCCGGTGCCGCCCAGGACAAGCTGAACCGGGAGTGACGATGGTCCCGACCAGTACTCGGAGCGCTCGGTGATCCCGCCCTTCGGCCGCCAGCACCGCCCGGTGTTGGCCGCCACCAGCGAGTATCAGTTCTCCTTCACCAGGCTGACCAGGCCCGTGCTCGCGGTGCTCGGTGTCGGGCCCGGGACCTCGTGGGTCCGCGTCGAGCACGACCGTCTCGACGTCCGTTTCGGGCCGTGGCGAGTCCAGACGCTCCTGACGAACATCGCCTCGGTCGAGACGAGCGGCCCGTTCGGCCTGGTCAAGGCGCTGGGTCCGAGGCTCTCCCTCGCCGACCGCGGGTTGACCTTCGGCAGCGACACCGACGGCGGCGTGTGCCTCCGCTTCATCCGGCCCGTCACCGGGCTCGTCCCGTTCGGCCTGCTGCACCACCCCGGGCTGACGGTCACCGTGAGCACACCCCAGCTCCTGATCAGCCGGGTCGGGCGCTCCCTCGAGGCCCAGACGGAGATCTCGTCCGATCCTGAAGGGAGCACGTCGGCATGAGGCTCGTCGAACCCCTCGGGCCCCGCACCACCGGCGCGTTCGGGATGGCCGCGGCCGTGGTGGGCGCCGTGGTCCTGCTCGTGCGTCACTGCGGCCTGGACTGCGCCATGACCGCGCCCGGCCTGGACCACGCCACCCCAGCGTCGACGTCGACACCCTCCGAGGAGACATCGTGACCACCCGCGACCGGCTCGCCGAGCTCTCCACCGCCGGGGTGGCGGTCTGGCTCGACGACCTGTCCCGGGAGCGTCTGCGCTCGGGCACACTCGCCGACCTGATCCGGGACAGCAGCGTCGTGGGGGTGACCACCAACCCCACGATCTTCGCCACCGCCCTGTCCCAGGGGGACGCCTACGACCAGCAGATCCGCGAGCTGGCGGACACGGGGACCGACGTGGCGGCGGCCATCCGCGCGATCACGGCGTTCGACGTGCAGCAGGCCTGCGACCTGTTCCGAGCGACCTGGGGCGCGACCGGCGGCATCGACGGAAGGGTGTCGCTCGAGGTCGACCCGACCCACGCCCGCGACACCGACGCCACCGTGGACGAGGCGATCGACCTGTGGAAGACGGTGGACCGGCCCAACCTGCTGGTGAAGATCCCGGCGACCGAACAGGGCCTACCCGCCATCACCCGCGCCCTCGCCCACGGGATCAGCGTGAACGTCACGTTGATCTTCTCGGTCGAACGTTACGAGCTCGTCGCCCAGGCCTACCTCGACGGCCTCACCGAGGCCCACGACAACGGCCACGACCTCGGCGAGATCATGTCCGTGGCGTCGTTCTTCGTCTCCCGTGTCGACGGGGAGATCGACCGCCGACTCGAGGCGATCGGCACCGACGCCGCGCTCGCGCTACGCGGCAAGGCCGCCGTCGCGAACTCGCGGTTGGCCTACGCCGCACACGAGAAGGTCCTGGCCGGCGACCGGTGGCGACACCTGTCCGGACTCGGCGCCACCCCGCAGCGGCCCCTGTGGGCCTCGACCGGGGTCAAGAACCCGGACTACCCCGACACCCTCTACGTCTCCGAGCTGGTCGTCGCCGGGACCGTGAACACCATGCCCGCGAAGACCCTGCAGGCCTTCGCCGACCACGGCGACACCACCGGTGACCGGGTCACCGGCTACGCCGCCGAGGCCCGCGCCGTCTTCGACGACCTGCAGGCGGTCGGGATCGACGTCACCGACGTGTTCCTCACCCTGGAGAACGACGGCGTCGCGGCATTCGAGCAGTCCTGGCACGAGCTGCAGCAGACGGTGGAACGCCAGTTGGGCCCGTCCCACTGACCCGCCGGTCCGGTTGTCCGACGTGGCCGTAGCAGACGACAGGGAGCGATCTGATGGCAACCGACGTCGGCGAGCAACCCCTCGTCCGTCCACCTCGGCTGCGCACCGGGCAGGAGGCGACGGCGAGCAGGTTGGAGCTGTTCTTCGACCTGGCCTACGTCCTGGTGATCATGGAACTCGCGGAGACCTTCCTGGGCGACCTCACCTGGAACGGGTTCGCCACGTTCGCCGCACTGTTCGTGGCGATCTGGCTGTCCTGGGTCGGGTTCACCCTCTACGCCAACCGCTTCGACACCGACGACGTGGTGTTCCGCGTCGCGAAGCTGGCCGCGACCCTGTCCATCGCCGGGTGCGCGGCCAGCGCGGCCGCGGCCGACGGTGACCTGTCGGCGCCGTTCGCGGCCAGCTTCCTCGCCGGGCACCTGGTCCTGCTGTTCCTCTACGCCCGCGCCTGGCGCCACATCCCCGACGCCCGCCCGACGATCGACGTCTACCTCCTCACCACCGCGGTCAGCTCGGCGTTGTGGGCGGTCTCGCTCATCGTCGACGGCCCGACGAGGTACTGGCTGTGGGCAGCCGCGGTAGCGGTCGACGCCGCCGCTCCGATCGTCGCCACCTGGCGCGACGACTTCCTACCCCTGCACATGGAGCACCTGCCCGAGCGATTCGGGCTGCTGGTGATCCTCGTGCTGGGAGAGGCCGTCGGCGGCGCGGCCAGGGGCGTGTACTACGCAGGGTGGGCGCCGACCGCGATCGCGGTCGGCGTCGTCGGGTTCGTCGTCGCGGCCACCCTGTGGTGGACCTACTTCGACACGACCGCAGCCAGCAGCGCGGCGAAACTCCAGGAACGCGACGACCAGGACCCCACACCGCAGGGGGCGGCCGCCGATGAGCGTCACGACCTGTTCGTCTACGGACACCTGCCACTGGCCCTGGGCACCGCCATGGTCGGAGTAGGGATCGAGGACCTCGTCATCCATCCCGACGCCGTGCTGCCCACTCCCGGGAGCTGGACCCTCGTGGTCGGGCTGCTGCTGTTCCTGGCCGGCTCCGCGCTCATCCTGGGCGGCGCTCGCCGTTCGCTGCGCGCGGTGTGGCCGTGGCCCACCGTCGCGATCCCCATCCTCGCCGCCGCCGCGGCCGTCCCACAGAGCTCCGAGCTGCTGCTGGTCGGAGGACTCGCCGCGGTGTGCCTCGTGCTCGCGGTGCAGGGCACGATCAGCCGACGCGCAGGCACCTGACGGACACCCCCGACATGCGCGACGGGGTTGTTCGGGGCCCGGCGGGGAGGGGTCATCCCTCTGTGTGGTCTCCGGGTAGCTGCCTGCTCCTGTCGATCCACTCGTCGATCCGCTCCCACCATCGGTAGAGCCACTCGACCTGGCCCGCTTCGTCTCGGGGTACCTCACCCGCGGGTACTCGCCACCAGCGCATGTCCACGGTGGTGTCGAGTGGGAGGGCGTGCCAGATGTCGGCGACGGTGAAGAGGTGGTCCAGGCCGGCGTGGGCGACCCAGACGATGTCGGCGTCGGGTGCTGCGGCCAATGCTGCGGTGACGCCGCCCGGGCGGGGCGCGAGGACGTGGCGCATGGCTTCGGAGCGGCGTGCCATGTCCTCCAGCCCGCGGGCACGCAACCGGCTGATGGCGGCTGTGCGGCGGCGTTCGGTGAAGTTGCCGCCTTCGGGGAAGATCACGAAGGCGTCGTTGTGGTCGAGGGCGGTCGCGAGGTCGGCGATGCGGCGTTCGAGCCGCGTTCCGCCGCCTCCGGCCGGGATGAAGCGGTTGGGGAGCCGGTTGAGCATCACGTCGAGCGCTGGGTCCCATTGCAGGGCCTCGGTCAGGATGATGCGGGGTTCCCGGGCGTACCAGTTGACCAGGGCGTGGATGAGCAGGAAGGAGTCGCCGGGGCCTGCGTGGCGGCAGAACACGAGTAGGGGGCGGTCGAGGTACTCGTCGGGATCGGGTCCGTCGATCTGGACTCTCAGGCGCAGTACCCGGGCCGCCTCGCGGTAGAGCGTGC
Organism: Pseudonocardia pini; assembly: GCF_013870575.1. GTDB lineage: Bacteria > Actinomycetota > Actinomycetes > Mycobacteriales > Pseudonocardiaceae > Pseudonocardia > Pseudonocardia pini. The sequence goes on along the minus strand of NZ_JACBXB010000008.1, from coordinate 7,494 downwards.
GCAGGTACCAGCCCACGAGCTGGTAGTGCAGGTACTGCAGGAGGGGGGTGCGCAACGCGAGGCCGAACCCGGCGGCGATCCACAGTCCGAGCAGGGCGCAGAGCACCGCGCTCTCGGTGACCAGCGCGACGACGGCGACCCAGAGCACCCGGACAGCGCGTAGCCGTCCCGGTAGGAACGGCGACAGCGCCGTTCCGATCAGCAGCCAGAGCGGGAGGGTCGCGAGCACGACGGCGGTGATCAGAACCATCGCGGGGGCGAGGACGAGCCGCCGTACCCATCGTGGTGGGAGGTTCATCGTCGGTCCTCGTCGGCCAGATGCGTGCGGAGGTAGTCTCGCGACGCCTGGTAGGCGATGCCGATTCGGTCGGTGGCCGCGGTGGTCGGTCGGTAGCGCAGGGCGTCTCGGCTGTCCCAGCGCGGTGCGCCCGCCCCTCCGGTGGGTAGTACGTGCACCTCGACTCCCTTCGGCACGGCGGCCAGGTCACGGCGGTAGCGGTGTCGGCGCGCGATCTCGAAGGCCACGAGGCCGACCTCCCAGGGGCGCTGCGGCGGGCGCAGTGGTTGATCGACGCGGCCCACGTGCAGGACGAAGACCCGTTCGGCGCCCAGTTCCACCGCACGGCCGAGCGGGATGCTGTTGACCAGGCCGCCGTCGTAGAAGTGGTGTCCCTCGACCTGCACGGGAGGCAACAACCCGGGGACCGCGGCCGAGGCGAGAACGGCGTCGAGCACCGGGCCGTGGTCGAACCAGTGCTCGGAGGCGTCCTCGATGCGGGCCGCGCAGCAGGTGAAGCGCACGGGCAGGTCCTCGAACCGCACAGCTCCCAGCACTGTGCCGGCGGCCTGCCGCAGCGGTTGCGAGGAGTGCGCGGCCACCCCGCTGTGGGCGAGCGTGCGCAGCCGCCGCAACGTCCCTGCCGCGAACAGGCTGCGCGTCTGCGCGGAGGACCACAGCGCGTCGAGTCGGCCGACGACCTCGTCGGGTGGCAGCGCGGCGAGAACGGCTCCGTTGAGGGCGCCGACCGAGGTACCCACGACGAGGTCGGGCCGGACGCCGAACTCGATCAGGGCTCGGATCATGCCGACCTGGACGGCGCCGAGCACGCCGCCCCCGCCGAGGACGACCGCGGTCCCACCTCGAGTGCTCACCGGTCGATTCTCTCCGTTCATGCGGCAGCCGATGGCGCCGCTGACGCGAGTCAGGCAGGTTTCCTGTCGCTCTACCGCCGGAGCGGGACGGCTCTGGGACAGACCGGCGGCGGGTCGGGGGATTCGCCGTTGCCGGCATGGTCATCTTCAAGGGTGGGGGGACGTGGAGGCCCCGACGATCAACCGACAGTAGCCAGGGCGCTCGGTGCGATCTCGACCAGTAGCGGGGTGTCGGCGCGGAGGGGCAGAACCTCTCCGTCGAGCTGTAGTGGGGTCGGTTTGTGGGTGACGAATCCGAAGCGGGTCGCCGACGGTTGGGGGCCGAGGCCGCGGGTCGCCGCTCTGATCGCGACGCCGAGGACCTTCCACTTGGACACGTGGGGCAGGGCGATCACCTCGAACCGTCCGTCGTCGGGCCGCCCGGTCTCGCTCAGGGTCGCGTACTTGGCCATCTCCGCGATGTTCGCGAAGAGCAGGCTGTCGAAGTCGCGGCGGGTCCCGTCCTCGAGCGTGACGGTGAAGGGACGGAACCGTGCGAAGGTCCGCACCACGGAGACGATTTCCCGCAGCGAGCCCTTACCGCCCTCTTCGAGGTCGACCGCCACGATGGGTGTCAGTCCCATCCCGATGTAGGAGTGGGCGTACCGGACCACGGCGCCTGGACCATGGCCGACGGTGAGGCGCAGCAGATCGAGGTGGCGGACCCGGCCGGTGACGATGGCGTCGCCGAGGGGCTGCTCGCTGGTGGTCCGGCTGTGGTCGTTGGCATTGCCCGCGGCCATGACCGCGCAGACCGTTCCGGTATCCCCGGCCTGCATGACTCCGTCGACGACCTCGTTGTAGCCGCCGTCCCCGCTCACCGACACGATCAACGAGCGGGGGGTCTTCGCCGCGTCCCTGGCCAGGTCGCGGGCGTGGCCCGCGTGCTCGGTCGGAGTCAGCTGTACCGACGTCTCAGGCAGGCGTCGGGTGAGGTCGGCATGCAGCTCTTCGGCCAGCTCCGCCGCAGACCCGGTGCTGTGCGGGTTGAAGATCACGACAATCCGGGCGAACGTGACCTTGCCGATCACGGGACTGTCCGCGGCTTCGGCGGTCATCGGTGGCCTTCCCTGACCGGTGGTGGGACGGCACGACCGATCGATGATTGGCTCATGGTCGACGCACCTTCCGCCACAACGCTCTGAGCCCCACGCCGAAGCCGAGGACGAGGAACAGCGGCAGCGGCAGACAACAACCGCCGACCGAGACACTGGCGCCGCGACGGGTGCGGGTGGAGTAGTAGGGCACCGGCCCCCACAGCCCGAACCGCCCACGGCGCCTCGGGCCTGAGGGCGGGAGACCGGGGTAGGAGGAACGGCGAGGGCGCCTGCCGAACAGCAGGCGGTCCACGAGATACCGGCGCACGACGGCGACGAGGCTCATCGTCGACTCCCTGACCGGCTTACGATGCGCCCAGGGCGGAGTTCGGTGCGTCGGAACACGACGCCGGTTCGGCTGGTCATGCGACGGCGCGGATCCACTTGGCCGGCTTCTCCAGGATTCCGGCGAGCTGCTGGTCGGGGCGCTGCTGCTCACCGTGTAGGGCGTTGACGACGACGAGTCCGCCGGTCAGGGCGGGGATGAGCCACTGGCAGACCTTGAGCTGCTGCTGGGCCTTGGCGGCGGCGGGCGGTGTGGTCGCGGCCGGTTCGGTGCCGCCTTCGACCGGTGCCCCTTCGGCGTTCTCCAGCTTCTTGCCCAGGATCCGGCTGTAGCCGGTGACGGCGAGCGCGGCGCCGGTCAGCACGAGCTTGGTGACGGTGGAGGCGCCGACTCCCTTCTGGGTGGCGACGCGTCCCTTGTTGGCCTGCAGAAGAGCGGCGCCGCCGACGAGGTGGGTGGCGATGGCGGCGAGGTTGACCGGTGTCCAGCGGGCCCAGCCGGTGGTGGCCACGCGCAGGCGCTGAGTCGGGTCGGGCAGGTCGGCTGCGGCACCGTTGATGCCGACGGCCCCGGCGAGGGACCCGCCGAACCAGGCGGCCAGGCCGGCGTCGTGCATGCTGCGGACGATCGTGTTGCGCTCTGACATGGGATCTCCTGGGGTGTGGTCGATCGGGGGTGCGGGGGCCGCCCGGTACCCCGGGTGTGGGGCACCGGGCGGGGGATCAGCGGCGGTGGGAGTCGCGCTCTCCGCGGCCGGGCCAGATCTTGGCGCCGATGGAGCCGCCGAGGGCGGCGGCGACCATGGTGAGGCCCAGGCCGAGGGCGGCCCATCCGGCGGTCTGTCGGGCGTTCTCGGTGGCGGCGGCCACGTCGACGCCGGCGCCGGCGTTGCGCAGGTCGACGAACTGGGTGGCGACGTCGGCCAGCGAGCCGAGCAGGGCGCCGCCGCCGATCAGGGCGAGGGCGAGCACGGCGATGACGGTGACCGCCCAGGTGACGACACCGTTGACCATGCCGTCGTTGGCGCGGTGCCACAGGGCGGAGGCGCCTGCTGCGGCGCCGCCGAGGAAGAACGCGATCAGGGCGAGCACGCCGCTGACGATGGCGCGCACGCTCGCGTTCGCGGTGTCGTCGAAGCCGAGGTCGAGCCAGCCGAGAGCGAAGAACAGCAGCTGCAGGACGATGAACACCGACAGGGTCGTCAGAGCGCCGGTCCACACCGAGCCCCACCGGATGCGGTCGTGGCGGACGTCGGGGGTCGCCGGGGCGATGTCCCGCCCGTTCGGGGTGGGGTCGACGGCGGTGGTCCGGGATCCGTTGCCGTGGTCGTCGTGTCCGTCGCGGGTCGGGTCGACCCTGACCGCGCCGGTGTTCGGAGTGGTGGTCATGGTGGTGCCTCTCTGTGGGGTTGTCGTGGGCGGAAACAGGGCGAAGACCTAGCCGCCGACAGGCAGCCGGGGGGCATCGCGATCGGACCTGGCGGCGAGCCGGGCCAGGCGGGCTGTGGTGGGCCATCGCACGCGATCGACCCAGCCGAGCTTCTCGAACAGCCGGATGACGCGGGCGGAGATGTCGATCTGGCCGGGTGCGACGCCGTGTCGGGCGCAGGTCGGGTCGGCGTGGTGCAGGTTGTGCCAGGACTCGCCCATGGACAGGATCGCCAGCGGCCAGACGTTGGTGGCCTTGCCGGGTGCGGTCCAGGGACGGTCGCCGATCATGTGACAGATCGAGTTGATCGACCAGGTGACGTGGTGCAGGACGGCGACGCGGACAAGGCCTGCCCAGAAGAACGCGGTGAGCGCGCCCCACCAGGACAGCGTGGCGACACCTCCGATGAGGGCCGGAGCCAGCAGGGTCACCGCGGTCCACACCGGGAACAGGCGACCGATCCGGATCAGGTCCCGGTCGGCGAGCAGGTCCGGGGCGAACCGCTCGGCGTTCGTCGTGGTGCGGTCGAACAGCCACCCGAGGTGAGCGTGGAAGAACCCCTTGGCCAGACCGGCCGGCGTGGTGCCGTGCAGCCATGGGGAGTGCGGGTCACCCTCCTTGTCGGCGAACGCGTGATGGCGCCGGTGATCGGCCACCCAGGTGATCACGTCACCCTGCATCGCCAGGCTCCCGGCGATCGCCAAGCCGTTGCGCAGGCCACGGCCGGCCCGGAAGGCGCGGTGGGTGAAGTAGCGATGGAAACCGACGGTCACCCCGAGGATCGACACCACATAGAAGGCGACGGCGAGGCCGACGTCGAGCCACGACAAGCCCCAGCCCCACGCCATCGGGACGGCCGCGACGAGGGCCAGCATCGGAATCGCGGTGAAGGCGTACACCAGCCAGGCCCGCCCACGAGGTTGCGCATCGCCGTGCAGCGGCTTCGCCGCACTGGTGCCACTCGGCGTGGCGTCCGCGGACACGCGCTCAGGCAGTGTTGTGGTCAACGTGAAGGTGCTCCCTTTCGACGGATCACGGTCGCACGGTGCGCCGTCACTACTACCGCCGAGATCAGGAGCGGACGATGGTGAGCCCCCGACGGGAGCTCGACCTCATGAGGACCGGTTACCCGGCGTCGGTCGCTTCACTCAGAACCAGTGCGTGACGTCGCCGACCCGCAGGCCCAGCGCGGACGGGGTCGACGACGCCGAGGGGCCGGGAGTTGCGGGTACCGAGTGCCACGCCTACCGTCGTCCCAGAACGTGCACGACCTCACGCCTCGGACCCCGGTGTAGCTCGATCGACGCCGGAGGGACCGGGGCTTCTTCAGTTCGTGAGCCCTTCTGCGCGTGGGTCACCGTCGCTCCTCCTGGGCGCGTCGCTGAGCCTGACGGTCGATCACCTGCCACCACATCTGTCAGTCCTCCGTGCCCGTGTGGCGCACTGCAGAAGGAGCACCATCGTGGAGATCCCCAAGGACAAGATCCTCGAGATGATCAAGTCTCGCGGCGACCAGGACCAAGCCGGGCAGGCCGAACAGGAGCTGCCCGAGAACGTCGACACCGACAAGGACCAGGGCCTCCTGGCCAAGTTCGGCATCGACCCCAAGGACCTGATCGGGGGTCTCGGCGGAAAGCTCGGGATGTAGGCCGCAGGCCACCGGGGCCGAACCCCCGGCGGCGTCGGATCGAGTCACATCCGTCTGGGCCGGACTGGAGGACCTGTCATGCCAGAGCACATCGCGGTCGTCCGCGACCTGCGCGGCACCGGGCTCGCCGAGGTGATCGCGATCCACCCCGGACAGAGCCCAGGTGGCACGGCGAAGGAGCAGCAGGCGATGAACGTTGTCGAACAGATGTTCTCGGCGCTCCCGCCGCGTCATCGCGGTCAGGGCCCGGCCGACCCCGCCGTTCTCGGACACTGCATCGAGACGTTGAGCCAAGCGGCCCACGCCGCAACCGTCTGTGCGGACGCCTGCCTGGCCGAGGAGGCGGTGGACGAGCTCGCCGGCTGCATCAAGACCCTCCTCACCGCCGCCGACGTGTCTGCGCTGACGGCCCGGGTGCTGTCGCGACACACCGCGACCGACGTGTCCGTCGCGTGCGCCCTGTTGAATGCGTGCCGGGCGGCCTGCGCCGCCGGTCGAGCCGTGTGCGAGGAATTCGCACCGATCCACGATCACTGCCGGATCAGCGCGCAGGCCTGCCGAACAGCCCAAGCGGCATGCTCGGCGTTGCTGGCTTCCTTCACCGGGCCGCCTGGTCCCCTGGCCATGGCGTCGCAGTGAGTTGCGCGTAAGCACAGCCCGTCGGGCCGATGTCGCGATAGGCCCGCCCGCTGCCTGACCTCATCGGCTACTGATGCGCCGTGCCCGGTGCTCCTGGCTAGAGGTGAACGCCGTTGACAGGTTGGCGTCATCGGAAGGTCGTTTCGTAGTCCGTGACCCCGGCGACGGATGTGACACCGCGCCTTGCGGACGACACATGATAGTGCTGATTCCCGGTGGCACCCACTGCGTGTCCGACAACCTCGACGAGGTCCTCGCCGCCGCCACGACGTGACTGGCTGCGGCCGTGCATTGAGTCGACCCACCGACCGCCAGCCGAGCCGCCGTCGGTCGTGGTGCGTTGTGGGAGAACGCGCGGGATCAGGGGTCGGTCACCGGGAGACGGTGAAGCTGGTCCGGAAGCGGTCGAGGGCGGTCTCGGGGTCGTCGGAGGCCCAGCCTTCAAGCCCGACGACGCCGGTGTAGCCGAGGCGGTCGAGCGCGGCGGCGACGGCGGGGTAGTGGATCTCCCCCGTGCCGGGTTCGCGGCGGCCGGGGACGTCGGCGACCTGGATCTCCCCGACGAGGGGGAGGGCGCGTTCGACGAGCTCGACGAGGTTCCCCTCGCCGATCTGGGCGTGGTAGAGGTCCAGGTTGAGCCGTACGTGCGGGCTGCCGACGGCCTCGACCAGGGCGATCGTGTCCGATGCCGCGGCGAACGGGGTGCCGGGGTGGTCGACCGCGGTGTTGAGGTTCTCCAGGGTGAACACCCGCCCGGCGCGCTCACCCAGCTCGGCCACCCGGGAGAGCGTGCGCGCCGCGGTGAGCCACATCCGCGGGGTGACGATCTCGGACGCCACGACGGGCACGCCGCGGTCGTCGAGGCCGGTGCCGTGCAGGTTGAGCCGCGGGCAGCCGAGCTGCTCGGCGGCCTTCAGCGACTGCTCGGCGGTGTGCAGGAGCTCCTCGGCGCCCGCGGGGTCGGCGAGGGTTCCGGTGACGTACCCGGTCATGGACGAGAACGTGGCGCCCGTCTCCACGAGGGCGGGGACGTCCTTGCGGGTCCAGTCCCAGATCTCGACCTCGTAGCCGAGGCGCGCGATCCGCCGGACCCGCTCGACGAACGGGAGGTCGACGAAGAGCATCTCTGCTGACGCGGCGAGTCGGTAGCTGCTGCCGGTGTCGATCATTTCGCCACCTCCGTGAGGGCGACGGGCCGGTGCTCG
>NZ_JACBXB010000089.1 GCF_013870575.1 Pseudonocardia pini | reverse complement strand
CGCGGGCCATCGCGGGATCGGACCGCAGCTCGTCGATGCCGTCCTTGCGCAGCCAGAGCTCGACCATGGCGGCCGCCTGCCGCTCCACGGCCTCGTCCCGCAGCTGCGCGGCGGCGCCCAGCACCCGGGCCACCGACTCGTGGAACCGGGTGAACGCCGCGCTGACGCGGTCCTTCCGTCTGCCCCCGACCACGTCAGAGCCGGGCGTCGAGGTCCGCGACGGCCTGGCGGGTCGAGTCCAGGGTGCCGACCAGGGCCTCGACCTCCTCCCGGGCGCGCGCGAACTCGTCCGTGGGCAGGGTGCTGCCGGAGTGCAGCGCGAGGTCGGCGAGGGTCTCCGCGGCCTCGTCCAGCCGCTCCGCGGCCAGCCGGGCGTGGGCGGAGGCCTCCGCCGTGAGGTCCGCGACGCCGACCAGCGCCGCGCGCAGCTCCCCGATGCTCATGGGCGAGCGTCAGAGCCGGGAGGAGACGCCCTCGGCGGCCTCCATCGCCGCGTTGACCGCCTGCTGCACGTCCCCGATCTTGCTGGCCGCCTCGGCGAAGTAGGCGTTCGCCTGGTCGACGTCGCTCTGGCTGCTGCCCTCGGTGACCTGCGCGAGCGCGGTCTGTGCCTGCTCGATGCAGTCCTGCGCCTGCTGCAGCGCGCCGAGGCTCTCGGAGGCCTTGTCGTTGGCCTGCGCGATCCCGGACCGAACCTCTTCGATGCTCGCCACGGCTGTGGTCGTCCCTCTCTCCACGGTCGGAGGACATGGTTTTCGGCGCCAACGTACCGCCCCGGTGCCGTCACCGGGAGTGAAGCCCACGTCCTGCGGGACGGACCGGACATCCTTACCGTGACACGCGACACCGTGGTCGGCCACCGGGAGGTCCGATGAGCACCGAGCAGCAGGTCACAGGCGAGCTCACCCCACCCGTCGGGTTCGCGGCGAAGATCAGACAGGTGGGCCCGGGCCTGCTCGCCGCGGCGACCGGGGTCGGCGCGGGCGACCTGGTCGCGACGATGGTCGCGGGTGCCCGGTTCGGCACCGTGCTGCTGTGGGCGGCACTGCTCGGCACGGTGTTGAAGCTGGCGCTCGGCGAGGGCGTCGGGCGGTGGCACCTCGCCTCCGGCACCACCCTGCTCGACGGCTGGCGGCGGCTCGGGCGCTGGGCGACGGTGTTCTTCGGGATCTACATCGTGGTCTGGGGCTTCGTGTACGGCGCCACGGCCATGTCCGCGGTCGGCCTGCCGCTGAACGCGTTGTTCGGCGGGCTGTCGGTGCGCTACTGGGCGATGATCGCCGGGGTGCTGGGGCTGGCGCTCGTGTGGACCCAGCGCTACGCCTTCTTCGAGAAGTTCATGACGGTCCTGGTACTGATCAAGTTCTGCACCGTCGTCGCGGTGGCGGTGCTGGTCTCGCCGGACCTGGGCGACCTCGCCTCCGGCCTCGTCCCGCGGCTGCCCGAGGGTTCCACCGTGTACGTGCTCGGTCTGATCGGCGGTGTCGGCGGCACGATCACCATGGCGGCGTACGGCTACTGGATGTTCGCGAAGGGCTGGCGCGGCACCGGTTGGCTCTCGATGATGCGCCTGGACAACGCCGTCGGGTACGTCATGACCGGCATCTTCGTGGTCGCGATGCTGGTCGTGGGCTCCACGATGCTGCTCGGCCAGAACCTCACCGAGTCCGACAGCGGCCTGCTCACGCTGGGCACCGCGCTCGACGAACGCTACGGGGACTGGGCCCGGATCCTGTTCCTCGTCGGGTTCCTCGCGGTGACCTCGACGTCCCTGCTGGGCGTCTGGAACGGCGTCTCCCTGATGTTCACGGACTGGACCCGTGCGATCCGGCTGCCGCACGGCAAGGCCGCCGACGACGGGGACGCGATGGAGCGGTTCGCCTCCGGTGAGGCCGAGCGCTCGAAGCCCTTCCGGGGCTACCTGCTCTGGCTGACGCTGCCGCCGATGGGCCTGCTCTTCATCGACAGGCCCTTCGGGCTCACCCTGGTCTACGGCGTGCTCGGCTCGGTGTTCATGCCGTTCCTCGCCATCACCTTGATGCTGCTGCTCAACTCGAAGCGGGTCAGCGCCCCGGGCCGCTCCGGCTGGCTCTCCAACCTGCTGCTGGGTGCGGCCTCGGTCCTGTTCGTGGCCCTGCTGGTGACGGACGTGGCGAACCGCTTCTAGTGCTCGACGGCGCCGGGGCCCCGACTGGGAGTTCGCCCACGACGCGGTCGACCGGCTTCTGGGCCACGCACGTCTTCCACTCTCCGGCGCTCGACGCCCAGGTCGTCCTGAACCTGCACTCGACCCGCCGGATGCGGGCGAGCTTCCCGGTCCACGCGCAGGTCGCCCGGCTCCTCGCGGAGCGCCGGGTCAGATCATCGTCAGGAGCATGAAGGCCATGGCGGCGGCCATCACGAGGTGCGCGACCGCGGCCGCCTGCGGGGTGCGGAGGGCGCTGAGCGCGCTCCCCTCGACGGCCGGGGCGTGCGCGCTGCAGCTCGACATCTCGGCCGTCGGAACGGGCTCGGCGGACCCGGCACCGACCCCGACCGCCACCGGGCCGGCTGCGAGGAGGCGGGCTCGGCGGGCGAGGGAGAACCGGTCGCCGCAGCGCATGACGTGCCACGCGAAGTAGCCCGCCAGCACGATCGCGACGAGCGAGACCCAGGCGCCGGGCGAGGCGGCGCCACCGCCGTGGTGGGCGTGCGCTCCGCCCCCCGCCACCTCACCCTGCATGCCGATCCCGAGCATGAACAGCATCGAGACGCCGCACACCACGTGGTGCCCGGCGTCGTCCGTCGCGAGGCCGGAGCGCAGCACCGAGGCGGCGAACCAGGCCGCGCTCAGCCCGAACACGGCGATCCAGACCGCGGGCGGCAGCGGGTCGCCGAAAGGCGAGAACATCGCGGCCATCCCGAAGCCCATGGCGGCGTGCGAGCCCTCCCCGACGACGGACCGGCCGTCCCGGCGGGCGGTGACCAGCCGCAGCAGGTGCAGCAGCCCGAGTCCGAGGGAGACGGCGGCGAGCAAGGTGGTGAACCAGGCCATGTGTGGGTCGACTCCCTCGCGCGGCAGAACTCGTCGGTCGGGAGGAGAGTAGGCGGAACGGAGCAACCGAATCCACTCCGTGCACGGCTACCCACACCGGGTGACCACCCCCCGCCGCGCAACCACGTTACGGGTCGATGTCGTCCACGGAACCGCTGAACGGCGTCCGGACATTGGGCCTGGTCTCGGGTAACGGGTCGATGACAGAGGGTGTGGGGTCGGTGACCGCGCCCTCACCGGCGAAAATGACCGGACGTGAGCGACGTGGCTCGGATCACACCGGTTCAGGGTTTCGATCGGGTGGTGCGCACCGTGGCCATCATGGCCATGTCCTCGTGCTCGAGGTTGTGGCAGTGCATCACGAAACGGCCCGCGTAGTCGCTGAACCGCACCGCGACGTCCACGATCTCACCCGGCCGGACGTCCACCGTGTCCTTCCACCCGCCGTCGAACGGGCCGGGCCCGCGCCCGTCCCGGGCGAGCACCTGGAAGGGGTCGAGGTGCACGTGGACGGGATGGTGGACGTCCGTGCGGAAGCGCCAGACCTCCGTCTCGCCGAGGGGGACGTCGGCTTGTGAGCCGTCCGGGTCGAAGGTCCGGTCGTTGATCGTCCAGCCGCGATGGTCGCCGAGGGCGCCTCGGCGGAACACGAACTCGCGGCGGACCGGCCCGGGGACGAGCTGCTCGACCTCCGACAGCCGGGTCGGGACGGCCGAGTCGTCCCGCGCCGCCCGGACCACCCGGAACCGCAGGACCTCCCGCGTCCCGCCGCGGCCCAGCACGTTGACCATCGTGACCTCGGTGCCGACGGGGACCTGCCCGAGGTCCACGACGACGTCGAACCGCTCCCCGGGCGCCACGTCCAGGGTCGCGTGCTCGACGGGGGCGGCGAGCAGGCCGCCGTCGGACCCGATCTGGGTGAAGGGCAGGTTCGGCCCGCCGGGGACCTCGAGCGCGAGCGAGAAGCGCCGGGCGTTCGCGGCGTTGAGGATGCGCAGCCGGTGTCGCGCGGCGTCGACCTCCGCGACGGGCCAGGGGGCGCCGTTGACCAGGATGCAGTCGCCGAGCACGCCCTCCATCCACTCGTCCTCGACCCCGGGCAGCCGGGTCAGGGTGCGGTCGAGGGCGGGGTAGGCGAACTGGGCGTCGGCCGTGAACGAGCGGTCGCAGAGCACCAGCGGGATCTCGCGGTCGCCGCGCGGGAGCGGCAGGGCCTCCTCGACCTCGTCCCGGACGAGGTGCAGGCCCGCGAGTCCGAAGTAGACCGCCGGGCCGGTGAAGTCCATGCGGTGGTCGTGGTACCAGAGCGTGGCCGCGCGCTGGGTCGTCGGATAGTGGTGGTCGCGGGTGCCGAGGGCGAGGTCACCGGGCATGTGCTGGTGCGCCGTCGGCTGCCCGACGGGGAGGAGCAGGTCCAGCGGCCAGCCGTCGGACTCGGGCGGGGTGTGCCCGCCGTGCAGGTGCACCACGGTGGGCACGGGCAGCTCGTTGCGGTGCCGCACCACGATCGGGCGGCCGGTGCGGGTCTCGAACGTGGGGCCGGGGAAGGTGCCGTCGTAGCCCCAGATCGTGGTGCGGGTGCCGGGCAGGATCTCGACGTCCGCGCTGCGCTGGGTGATCGCGTAGAGGTCGGCGCCACCCTCGGTCCCGACGGGGCGGACGACGGCCGGGCGGGGCAGCGGGACCCGGTAGGGCTCCGGCAGCGGACGGGCGCTCGGCAGGGTGTCACCGGTCTGGCCGGGCGGGGTGTCGATGCCGAGCGCGCCGCACCCGGCCAGGGCGGCGCTGCCGCCCGCGGCGGCCAGCACGCCGAGGAACCCGCGACGGGAGAGGCTCCTCATCGGACGCCCTCCACCCCGGCGGGAACCGACGTCCGACGACGGCGGGGCCGCGCCGCCCACGGCGTCCAGGACCAGGCGGCCAGCAGGATCGACCCGGTCACGATCAGCACCCCGAGCGGGATGTGCAGGCCCAGGTCGCGGGAGTAGCCGACCCCGATCTGCAGGCCCTCCACGAGGAACAGCGCGACCATCACCGGCAGGATCCACAGGCCCCCGCGCCCGGCCAGGACGTAGAGCAGCGCCGCGGCGATCAGCACCAGGCCGACGGCGGCGAGCGAGGACCCCACCGTGCCGTGGACCGCGATCGCGTCGACGTCGCCGGACAGGAACAGACCCGCCAGCAACGGCTGGCACAGCACCGCGAGCACGTGCACGGTGAGCAGGACGCGCAGGAGCCAGAGCGTGGCGCGCGGCTTGCGGACGACGGAGGTGGTCACGTCGTGGAACGCTACGAACGCGCAGGTCACGGGGGATCCGGGAAGAACCCCGAGCGCTCCCTGACCCGACCCCTGGTTGCACGTTTCGTGCTCTCAGCGCTCTCGGCACCGCGCTGAGCGCACGCAACTCGCGATCATGCCGCGCTGAGAGCACGAAACGTGCGATCAAGGAACCGGCCCCGCACCCTGACCACACCTGTCAGGGATCCGGTCCAGGGTCGCAGGCGTGACGGATCTGGACGGCAGGGTGGCACTGGTCGCGGGCGCGACCCGCGGGGCCGGGCGGGGCATCGCCCTGGAGCTCGCGGCGGCGGGGGCGACGGTCTACGCGACGGGGCGCAGCACCGAGGGCGTGCCCTCGGAGTACGGCCGCGCGGAGACCATCGAGGAGACCGCCGCCCTGGCGGTGGGGCTGCCGGGGACGGTGATCGCGGCCCGCGTCGACCATCTGGTCCCCGCGGAGGTCGAGGCGCTCTGCGAGTACGTCGACGCGGAGCACGGCAGGCTCGACGTCCTGGTCAACGACATCTTCGGCGGCGACCCGCTGCTCGAGTGGGACACCCCCGTCTGGGAGCACTCCCTGGAGAACGGGCTGCGGATGCTGCGGCTCGCGATCGACACCCACATCGTGACGGCCCGCTCCGCCTTCCCGCTGCTCACGCGGAACCCGGGCGGGCTGGTCGTGGAGGTCACCGACGGGACCGAGGAGTACAACGCCGAGAACTACCGGCTCTCGGTCTACTACGACCTGTCCAAGGTGGCCCCGATCCGGCTCGCCCGGAGCTGGGCGCACGAGCTGCGGCCCTACGGCGCGACCGCCGTCGCCGTGACGCCGGGCTGGCTGCGCAGCGAGGCCATGTTGGACCACTACGGGGTGACCGAGCCGACCTGGCAGCAGGCCTGCGAGAGCGTGCCGCACTTCGCGATCTCGGAGACCCCGCGGTTCGTGGGCCGTGGGATCGCCGCCCTGGCCGCGGACCCGGACCGGGCGCGCTGGAACGCCCGCTCGACGTCGAGCGGGGAGCTCGCCCAGGCCTACGGGCTCGTGGACCTGGACGGCTCCCGGCCGGACGCCTGGCGGTACATCGTGGACGTCCAGGACCCCGGCAAGCCGGCCGACACGACCGGCTACCGCTGATCCCGTCGTGAGTGGCGATGGTCGCTCCAGCGACTATCGCCACTCACAGGGTCAGAGGCCGTCAGAGGCCGTTCTGAGCCAGCCAGTCCTTCGCGACCTGGTCCAGGTTGGGCTTGTCCGGGGCGTTGGCCGTGGTGTTCAGCTGGAGCAGCCCCTCGGTCGTCAGCTTGGCCTGGACGGCGTTGAGGATCTGCTTGACCTGGTCCGACGCCTTCGCCGAGTTGATCAGCGGCACCACGTTCTGCGCGGCGAAGTTGCTCTGCGGGTCCTCGAGCACCACGAAGTTGTTCGCCTCGATGGCCGGGTCGGTGGTGAACAGGTCGGCGGCCTGGACCTGGCCGTCGGCCAGGGCCTTCACCGTGACCGGGCCGCCCGCGTCGAGCGCGGTGTAGGCCTGGAACTTCACGCCGTAGGTCTTCTCCAGGCCGGGGATCCCGTCGGGCCGGGTCTGGAACTCCGACGGGCCGCCGAAGGTCACGCTGCCCGAGAGCGGCGCGAGGTCCGCGATGGTCTTCAGGTTGTTCTGCTGCGCGTAGGCCTGCGTGACGACGACGGCGTCCTTGTCCTCCGCCGCCGCCTTGTCCAGCACGGTCAGCGGGGCCGGGACCGCGGCCTGCAGCGCGGTGTACACGGCCTCGGGCTCGGTCTCCGTGGCGTCCTTCTTGATGTACTGCAGCAGGGTGCCGGTGTACTCCGGCACCATGTCGATCGAGCCGTCGGTCAGCGCCGGGTAGTAGACCTCGCGGCTGCCGATCGGCGGGGTGATCTCGACCTGCACGCCCTTGGCCTGCAGCGCCTGTCCGTAGATCTGGGCGAGCAGCTGGCTCTCGGTGAAGTCGGCGGAGCCGATCCGGATGGTGTCGCCCGCCGCGGGTGCCTGGCTGGAACCGCCGGCGACCGGGTTGCCCCCGCCGCCGCACGCGGTCAGGCCGAGGACGACGGCCGCCCCCGCGGCGACCAGGGAGAGGGAACGTCTGAGGGTCACGGTGTGGCTCCTGCGGTTTCGGGGATCTGTTCGGTGGAGTCGGTACGGGTGATCTCGGCGGTCGGCGAGCGCTTCCCGCCGCCGCGCAGCCCGGGCGAGACGACGGCGCGCTGCAGGAGCGCCAACAGTCCCTCCACGGCCAGGGCGAGCAGGGCGACGAGGATCGCGCCCGCCGCCATCTGCGAGTAGTCGAGGGACTTGAGGCCGTCGATCAGCAGCCTGCCGAGGCCGCCGAAGCTGACGTAGGCGGCCACCGCCGTGGTGGCGATGACCTGCAGGGCGGCCGCGCGCAGCCCGCCGAGGACCAGCGGCAGCGCGTTCGGGAGCTCGACCTTGGTGAGGATCTGCCACTCCCGCATGCCCATGCCGCGGGCGGCGTCGACGGCGCCGCGGTCCACGTTCCGCACGCCGGAGTAGGTGCCCGCGAGCAGCGGCGGGACCGCCAGCACGGCCAGCGCGATCGTGACCGGCAGCAGGTCGATGCCCATGAGCAGGACCAGCAGGGTGAGCAGGCCGAGCTCGGGCAGCGCGCGCATCCCGTTGGCGATGCCCACCACGAGGAAGCCGCCCTTCTGCGTGTGCCCGATCAAGGCACCCAGCGGGACCGCGACCACGGCGCCCAGGGCGAGCGCGAGCACCGAGTAGAAGAGGTGCTCCGCGATGCGCACCGGGATGCCCGTCGGTCCCGACCAGTTGGCCGCGTCGAAGAGGTACGAGAACAGGAGGTTCATGCCGCCACCCGCGCCCAGGGGGTGACCACGCGGCCCGCGAGGACGAGCAGCCCGTCCACCACCAGGGCCAACGCCACGATCAGCACGATGCCCGTGATGATCTCCGTGGGGAAGTCTCGCTGGTAGCCCTCGGTGAACAGCTGCCCCAGCCCGCCGACGCCGATCAGCGCGCCGACCGACACCAGGCTGATGTTCGACACCGCGGCCACCCGCAGCCCCGCCACCAGCACCGGCACCGCCAGCGGCAGCTCCACGGACACGAACCGCTTGCCGGGTCGGTAGCCCATCGCCGTCGCCGCGGCCACGACGAGGGCCGGGACGGCGGCGAGCGCGTCGGCCACCGAGCGCACGAGCAGCGCGACGGTGTAGATCGTGAGCGCGACGACCACGTTGAGCGGGTCGAGGATCTGGGTGCCGAGGATGGCGGGCAGCACGATGAACACCGCGAGCGAGGGGATCGTGTAGAGCACGCTCGCCGCCGGGATCAGCACGCTCCGCAGGCCCGTGCTGCGGCTGGCGAGCCACCCCACCGGCACCGCGATGACCAACCCGACCACGACCGGGACCAGCGCGAGCACGGTGTGCACGCCGAGCAGCCGGACGATCAGGTCGGTGTTGCGTGGGATCCAGTCCCAGACCATCAGGCGGCCTCGCGGGAGGCGGCCAGGGCGGCGAGCACCGCGTCTGCGGAGATGGAGCCCGCGACGCGGCCGCCGTCGTCGACCGCGACGCCCTGCCCGGAGGGCGAGGACAGCGCCGAGTCCAGCGCGCTGCGCAGCGAGCCGGAGCCCGCGGGGTGCAGCGTGCCGCCCGGGATGATCGCCGCCTCCTCGACGACGCCCTGGCTGGACACCCAGCCGATCGGCCGGTCCTCGCCGTCGACCACGAGGGTCCAGCCGTCACCGGCCGTGGCCCCGACCCGGACCGGCGTGAGCGCGCCGAGCGGCACGTCCTGCTCGAGGAAGCCCAGCGTGCGGTAGCCGCGGTCGCGGCCGACGAACCCGTCGACGAAGTCGTCCGCAGGCCTGGCCAGCAGCTCGGCGGGGGACGCGTACTGGGCGAGGTGGCCGCCGGTGCGGAACACCGCGACCTTGTCGCCGAGCTTCACCGCCTCGTCGATGTCGTGGGTGACGAACACGATCGTCTTGCCCAGGTCCTCCTGCAGCCGCAGCAGCTCGTCCTGCAGGTTCTCCCGGACGACCGGGTCGACCGCGCTGAACGGCTCGTCCATGAGCAGCACGGGCGGGTCCGCGGCGAGCGCGCGGGCCACACCCACGCGCTGCTGCTGCCCGCCGGACAGCTGCGCCGGATAGCGCCCGGCCATCTCGGGCCCGAGCCCGACGATCTCCATCAGCTCCTCGGCCCGCGCCCTGGCCTGCGGCTTCTTCCAGCCGAGCAGCAGCGGGACGGTGGCGATGTTGTCCCTGATGGTCTTGTGCGGGAACAACCCGGCCTGCTGGATGACGTAGCCGATGCCGCGGCGCAGGTCGGCGGGATCACCCGCCATCACGTCCCGGCCCTCGACCGTGATCGTGCCGGAGCTGGGCTCGATCATGCGGTTGATCATGCGCAACGACGTGGTCTTGCCGCAGCCGGACGGCCCCACGAACACGGTGATCCGACCGGACTCGACGGTGAGGTCCAACCCGTCCACTGCGACCGTGCCGTCGGCGAAGCGCTTCGTGACGCCCCGGAACTCGATCACCCGGGATCCCCTCGTCGGCGGCGACCGCTGACCGGCCGCCGTGGTCCCAGGAGGCTAACCGGCCCCACCGACAGCGGCGACACGAATGGCGGACCGTGATCCCATCGGGACCCGTCCGGTCATTGCCCGGACAGCGGGTCGCCCGGTTCCACGGGATGGGAGCTCAGGCGCCCAGGGCCCGGGCGGGGGTGGCCAGCCGTCCCTCCGCCAGGGTGCGGCGCAGGGCGTCCGGGTCGAGCGGGCGGGCGAAGAGCCAGCCCTGGTAGGCGTCGACGCCCAGGCCGCGCAGCACGTGGAACTGCTCGGCGGTCTCCACGCCCTCGGCCACCGTGGTGCGGCCCAGCGCACGGGCCATGTCGACGACCGCGCGGGCGACCGCGAAGTCCGCCGGGTCCGACGCCACGCCGGTGACGAACGCGCGGTCCACCTTCACCGTCTGCGCCGGGAGCTCCTTGAGCCGGGCCAGCGACGAGTAGCCGGTGCCGAAGTCGTCGACGGCGAACCGGACGCCCCGGTCGGCGAGCTCGGCCATCGCGTCGAGCGCGGCCTGCGGCAGGGCCACCAGGCTGGTCTCCACCAGCTCGAGGATCAGCCGGTCCCAGCCCAGCCCCGCCGCCTCGACGGCCGCGGTGACCTCGGCGAGGAAGGCCGGGTCACCGGGCAGCAGGCCCGCCAGGTTCACGGCGACGGCGGCGGGCGCGGGCCAGCCCGCGGCCTCCTTCGTCGCGGTCCGCAGCACCCACAGGTCCAGGTCCCGCATCATCCCGGCGCGCTCGGCCACGGGGAGGAACTCCCCTGGGCTGATCGTGCCGCGCTCGGGGTGCGGCCAGCGGACCAGCGCCTCCGCGGAGCGGACCGTGCCGTCCGGCGCCACGACCGGCTGGTACTGCAGGGTCAGCCCGTCGTTCGCGACGGCCGCGCGCAGCTCCGCCTCCATCTCCAGCAGCCGGTCCGCGGCGGCGACCACGGAGGCCGTGGCCCGCACGACGCCCCCGCGCCCCGCCCGCTTGGCGTGCTGCATCGCGACCTCGGCGTAGCGGAGCATGTCGGCCGGGTCGACCGCGTCCTCGGGCAGCACGTCCGGCGTCACCACGCCGACCGACGCGGTGACCCGGACCTGGGCGCCGAGCACGGGCACCGTGGCGCGCAGCAGCCCCGCGACGGTGCTCGCGAGCGCGTCCGGCCCGCCGGTGAGGGCGTGGTCGGAGCAGAGGACCACGAACTGGTCGGCGGACAGCCGGGCCGCGGTGCAGGCCGCGGGCAGTCCCCGGCGCAGCCGCTCGGCGGTCTCGGCGAGCAGGGCGTCCCCCGCGTCGTGACCGAGGGAGGAGTTGACCCGGGCGAAGTCGTCCAGGTCGCCGCACACGACCGCGACCCGCGTGCGGCCCGCGCCCTCGAGCAGCTCGGCGAGCAGCGACAGCGCGCCCGCGCGGCCGAGCAGGCCGGTCAGCTCGTCGTCCCCGACGACGGTCGGCAGCGCCTGCCTCTCGATGCGCGCCGCCGTGACCAGCCAGAACGGGTCCCCTGCGTCCGAGGTGGACGCGGTGACGCCGATCCGGCAGGTGACCGGGGTGCCGTCGGCGCGCACCAGCGTGACGGCGTCGAGCCGGTAGCCCTCACCGCCCGGCACGATCCGACGCAGCCAGGTGGGCAGCTCGGCGGGCCCGGTGTCGAGCTGGGCCTCGCCGTCCGCGGTCAGTGCCAGGGCGGTGCGCCCGCGCAGCGCGTCCGGTGTGGAGTCGAGGAGCCGCCCGAAGGCGGCGTTGGCGTCGACGAGGCGGCCTGCCGCGTCGAACAGCGCCACGCCGTCGGCCACCGTGGACATCAGCGCGGCGAACCGGCGACCGGCGTGGTCCACCCGGCGCTCGGCCGTGACGTCTCGCACCATGCCCGCCAGCCGGACCGGCGTGCCGTCCGGC
>NZ_JACBXB010000897.1 GCF_013870575.1 Pseudonocardia pini | reverse complement strand
GGTCGTTCCGGCGACCATCGCCACTCACAGGTCTCAGAGGCCCGCCGTGACCTCACCCGCCGCGGCGGCCTCCTGGGCGGCGTGGCGGACCGCCTCGGCGACCGCGGGGGCCACCGACGGGTCGAACACGCTCGGCACGATGAAGCTCGCGTTCGGCTCGGCCACGACGTCCGCGATCGCGGCCGAGGCGGCGAGCAGCATCCGGTCGGTGATGTCGTGGGCCTGGGCGTCGAGCAGGCCGCGGAAGACGCCGGGGAAGGCCAGCACGTTGTTGATCTGGTTCGGGTAGTCCGACCGCCCGGTGGCGACCACGGCCGCGTGGTGCGAGGCGATCGCCGGGTCGATCTCCGGGTCGGGGTTGGCCAGGGCGAAGATGATCGCGTCGTCGGCCATCGTGGCCGCCTCGGTGGCCCCGAAGAGGTTGGGTGCGGAGACGCCGATGAACACGTCGGCCCCGACGAGCGCGTCGGCCAGCGAGCCCGACGCCCCGCCCTTGTTGGTCTGCTCGGCGATCGAGGACAGGTTCTCGTCGAGGCCGGGACGCGCGGCGTGCACGATCCCGTCGATGTCCACCGCCAGCACGTCGCCCGGCTTCTCGGACTGCAGCAGCCGGATGATCGCCGACCCCGCCGCGCCGACCCCGCAGACCACGATCCTGCTGTCGGAGAAGGTCTTCCCCACCACGCGCAGGGCGTTGCGCAGCGCGCCGAGCACCACGACCGCGGTGCCGTGCTGGTCGTCGTGGAACACCGGGATGTCCAGCATCTCGCGCAGCCTGCGCTCGATCTCGAAGCAGCGCGGCGCCGCGATGTCCTCCAGGTTGATCCCGCCGTACGCGGGCGCGATCACCTGCACCGTCCGGATGATCTCCTCGGTGTCCTGGGTGTCCAGCGCGACCGGCCAGGCGTCGACCCCGGCGAACCGCTTGAACAGCGCCGCCTTGCCCTCCATGACCGGCATCGACGCGGCCGCGCCCAGGTTGCCCAGGCCGAGCACCGCCGACCCGTCGGTCACGACGGCCACGGTGTTGCGCTTGATCGTGAGCCGTCGGGCGTCCGACGGGTTCGCCGCGATCGCCTGGCAGACGCGCGCGACGCCCGGGGTGTAGGCCCGGGACAGGTCGTCCCGGTTGCGGATCGCGACCTTCGACTGGACCTCGAGCTTGCCGCCGAGGTGGATCAGGAAGGTCCGGTCGGACACCTTGCGCACGTGCACGCCGGGCAGCGCCCCGAGGGCCTCGGTGATCTCGTCGGCGTGCTCGGAGTTGAGGGCGTTGCAGGAGATGTCGACGACGATCGCGTCGGTGCGGGACTCGACGACGTCGAATGCGGTCACCACCCCGCCCACGTTGCCGACGGCGACGGCCAGGTCGCCCGCGGCGCTCGCGGAGGACGGCGCCTCGACTCGGACGGTGATGGCGTAACCGGGACCGGGAATGGGCACGGCCAGGGACCCTACTCGCGGCGCGACTGCGACCCCGCACACGTCGCCGCGGGATTGGGCAAGGCTTGAGGGGTTGTGTGGGGCTGCAGTCAGGAGTGCAATCGCTGTGACCGGCGACACACCGGCGTGTCGCGGTCGACGCGGAGGTGACCGCCATGACCGTCAGATCGGATCGCAGGGCACCGGAGGGTCTCGCGGTGCCCGTCACGGAGCCCGCGCTGGTGCGCAACGTCGCCCTGGTCGGACCCTCCGGCGCGGGAAAGACGACGCTGGTGGAGGCCCTGCTCGCGCACACCGGCGTCATCCCCCGGCAGGGCAGCGTGCTCGACGGCACCACGGTCTGCGACCACGACCCGGCCGCGCAGCGCCAGCACCGCTCCGTCACGGTGGCGGTCGCGCCGGTCCGGCACGCGGGCGTCAAGATCAACCTGATCGACACCCCCGGGTACGGGGACTTCGTCGGGGAGCTGCGCGCCGGCCTGCGGGCCGCGGACGCCGCGCTCTTCGTGGTCCCCGCGACCGCCGGGACGGACGGCGTGATCGACCCCGCGACGGTCGCGCTGTGGGAGGA
>NZ_JACBXB010000896.1 GCF_013870575.1 Pseudonocardia pini | reverse complement strand
CACCGCGAGGAGCGGGGCGAGCGGGAGCACGACCAGCAGACGTCTACTTGACGTCGGCATCGTTCGCGACGAACAGCATCGAGTGGGGCTTCGCGTTGCCGAAGGAGCCGTGCGGCCAGCTCTCCCGGTTGAACGAGACACAGGTGTCACCCGTGACCTCGTCCTTGAAGTCCTCGTCGAGCTGCAGCGAGCCGTCCTGCGCGATGTCCACGAGGCAGACCTTGTGGTCACCGTCGGTGCCGGTGCGGGCCACGAAGTAGTTCGTGGTCGCGAGGCGCCTCGGCTGGTCGGTCTCGTGGTAGAAGCCGTCCTCGCCGAGCTCGAGGTTGTCCAGGGCACCCCAGTGCGGTCCGCCCGCGGCCTTGCCGGGGTTGATCGTCTGGTGCCCCTTGAGCGTCGGGCAGTCGGCCTCGGCACCCTCGCCCGCGATCTCGGCCTCGGTGTCGATCGAGCACTCGGCGTCCGCACCGGCGGAGACCAGCTTCTCGATGTCCAGCGCGATCACGCCGCCCGCGGTGCCCGGGTCGTCCGGCCCGAGCGCGCCCGGCTTGCGGCCGATGATCGCGTGGTACAGCGTCTTGTCGTCCGGGCTGGTCTGCAGCCACCCGCCGTTGGACGACGGACCGCCGTTGTCACCCGCCTTCGGGTCCAGTTCCTTCACCGCGGCGGAGAGGTCGTAGATCTCCTTCCACTCCGGCTCGGGGACCGTGATGTCCGGCGTGTAGAACAGCGCCCCACCCTGCATGGTCTGGGCGAACGCGCCCTTGTGGCCCGGCAGGTTGGTGACCGTGGTCTCCATCGCCGCACGGTTCTCGTTGTGCAGCGGGTCCTGCCCGTTCGAGCGCGGACCGGTCGGCAGGTAGGACACCGACTTGACCTTGGGGTGGTTCAGGTCGGAGATGTCCCAGGTCCGGACCGTGGGTCGACGCAGGTACGGCGACGGCGCCCCGACCGGGTTCAGGATGATGGTCCGCGGCTCGGCGTAGTCGCTGGTCACCATCGTGTCCAGGTCCTCACGGACCTGGATGCCGTGCGGGTTGGCGCAGCTCGGCTGCCCCAGCGCCGGCATGTTGAGGCACTGGGTCGGGTCCTCGGGCGTGGTGGTCGCGGCCGGGGCCTCGACCAGCTTCTGCCCGTCCGGACCGAACCGGACGACCTCACCCGGCGTGCCCGCGAACCCGTTCCCGGTGCGGACCTCGCCGTTCGAGTAGGTGCAGGGACCGGGGACGACCGGGCCGCCCATGTAGGTCCCGTACGCCGTGCCATCGTTCAGAACCCAGTACGCGTCCGGCACCGACCCACAGAGGGTTTGACTGGGGAGGCTGATGCCGGAGAGCTTGAGCTCCGGCAGCGCGGCCACGTCGAAGACGTAGGTGGCCGCCGAGTAGAGGCCACCCGCGTAGATCTTGTCGCCCTTGCGCCACGAGTACTGCATGTGGTGCGGCTCGTTCTCCACGAGCGGGCCGACGGTCGCGGTGTTCACGACCTTGCCGTAGTTCGGCGAGCCCTTCGTGACGTCGACGACCGCCATGAAGTCCGGACCCGGGAGTGCGTCTCGGACCTTGTCCACGGGGTTCGCCAGCGACCCGGGCAGGTTCTTGACGTCGGGGACGACGGTGTCCGCGACGTTCTCGTCACCGGCCCAGACCACCATGTACTCGGGCCGGTTCCCCGAACCCTCGCCGGTGGCGGCCTTGTCGATGTTGTTCTCGACCCAGTAGTCCTTGCCGTCGCCACCCTTGACGGTGGAGCGGACGGTCTGGACGTCGGCGTAGGCGTCCCCACCCGGGATCGTGGTCACCGCGGCGACCACGCCCACCGCCAGCAGGCCGAGCAGGACCTTGCGTGCGGCGCGCATCAGCTCGGGAGGAGTCGGGTGGGCGCGCCCACGGCCGACTGGATCAGGCCCGCGACCGGCACGCCGGCGGGCGCGGTGTCACGGAGCTGGTTGATCGGGTCGTCGAACGCCGTTCGGCTCGACTCGCCGTAGGGCGCCTCGGGGGCCGGGGCGGGCT
>NZ_JACBXB010000895.1 GCF_013870575.1 Pseudonocardia pini | reverse complement strand
GCCGAGCCGGTTCGCCCGCGGGCTGTCCGCCGTGGAGGCACCGTGAGCACCGCGCAGCGCAGGCTGCACCTGGGCGTGTTCTTCCAGGGGGTGAACCACTGGACGATCTGGAACGCGCCGGAGAGCGGCTCGCAGATCGACTTCTCGTCCTTCCGCCGGATGATCACCACCGCCGAGCGCGGCCTGTTCGACGCGTTCTTCCTCGGCGAGGGTCTGCGGCTGCGGGAGTCCGGCGGGGCGATCCACGACCTGGACGTCGCAGGTAGGCCGGACGCGATCACCCAGCTCGCCGCGCTGGCGGGCGTCACGAGCCGGATCGGGCTGGTGGCCACGCAGAACACGACCTACAACGAACCCGCCGACCTCGCGCGCCGGCTGTCCGGGTTGGACCTGCTGTCCCGGGGCCGGGCGGGCTGGAACGTCGTGACCACCGACAACGCCTGGACCGGGGAGAACTTCCGCCGCGGCGGGTACCTCGACCACGGCGACCGGTACGTGCGCGCCGAGCAGTTCCTCACGATCGCCCGCCAGATCTGGGACGCGTGGGCGGCCGACGCGACGGCGCCCTCGACGACCGCGGAGCACTGGGCGGACCCCAAGGCGGTGGCGACGGTCGGGGCGCGGACCGGGCGCTTCGACGTCGAGATCACCCCGCTGCTGCCGCGCAGCGCCCAGGGGCACCCGGTGGTCTTCCAGGCCGGGGACTCGGCGGAGGGGCGGGACTTCGCCGCCCGCAACGCGGACGTCATCTTCTCGGCCCACGGCTCGGACTTCGCCGACGCGCTGGCCTTCGCCACCGACATCCGGGCGCGGCTGCGGGCCGCGGGCCGGGCCGAGGACGCGCTGCGGATCCTGCCCGGCACCGAGATCATCCTCGGCGACACCGAGGCGGAGGCGCAGGAGAAGGCGCGCTGGGTGCGGCTGCACCAGGTCACCCCGGCCACGGCGCTGGCCATCGCGGGGCAGGTGTGGGGGCGGGACCTGTCCGACCGGGACGCCGACGGGCCGCTGCCCGCCGAGGACCCCGTCGTCGTGGAGCCGACGGGGGAGATGGGCAGCAGGCGGTGGACGGACCCGCGGGAGATCGTGCGGCGCTGGCGGGACACCGCCGAGGCCCGCGGGCTGACCCTGCGCGAGACGGTGATCGCGCTCGGGCCGCAGCGCGGGCACGTCGGGACGCCGTCCGGGCTCGCGGACAGGTTCGCGCACTTCGTCCGGGAGGGAGCGGTCGACGGGTTCAACGTGTCGCCCTACCTCACCCCGGACGGCCTCGACGACATCGTCGACAAGCTGGTCCCCGCCCTGCAGGACCGCGGGGTCTACCGGGAGCGGTACGAGGGCACGACCCTGCGCGAGCACCTCGGCCTGCCCCGACCGGAGGCCTGGATCCGCCGAGAGACGCAGCGGACTCGCGGTGCAGGACACTAGATCGCGCCCGCCTGCTGGAGGCGGGAGAGCTCGTCGGCCACCATCACGATCTCCGAGATCCGGCCGTCGGGGCCCACCGTGAGCACGTCGATCACGGTCGCCGCGATGCGCCGCCCGGTGGGGGCGAGCACGCCGAGCGCGGTCGGCCAGGGGCCGGTGTGGTCCGCGGTCAGCCGGAACGCCACGGCGAGCTTGCCGGGCGTCTCGACCACCTCCAGCACCTCGCGCTCGTGTCCGGTGAAGGCGGCGTGCAGGGCACGGGCGCGCTCCACCATCTCCGCCACGGTGAGCGAGGTGCCGTTGACCTGCACCGGGTCGGTGTAGACGGCGGCGAAGGCGGCTTCGGGGTCGGGTCGGGTGTCCGGCGGGGCGTCCCACAGGGCGAGCAGTTTCTCGATCGTCATGCCGACGAGCGTGCCGGGGTCGCCGCGGCGCGGAATGGGTGACAGATGCCCAGTTCGGACGATCCGTCCACCCGGATGCGCTGTCACGATCACAGGATGGAGCTGGTGGAACGCGAGCGGGAGCTCGCCGAGCTCGACGAGGCGCTCACCGCCGCGGTCGACGGCGCGGGCGGCGTCGTGCTCGTC
>NZ_JACBXB010000894.1 GCF_013870575.1 Pseudonocardia pini | reverse complement strand
CTCGTGTCCGGTCACCGGCGCCGCTCGCGGGTCCGCACGAGCAACACGAGCCCGACCGCGAGTAGGATCCCGGCCAGGACGTTCCACACCAGGTCGTAGAGCAGCACGTCCGGCACGTACCGGATCTGGTGCAGGCCGAGCAGCTTGTGCTGGACGAGTCCGTCGTAGAGCTGGAAGGCACCCGCCCCCGTCAGGATCCCGCCCACGAACCGCGCCGGGTGGAGCGAGCGGTCGCGGCGCAGCGCGGCGAACAGGAACAGGGCGGCGACGGTGGCGGACCAGCTGAAGGCGTGGAAGACGCCGTCGGAGACCAGGCCCGCCGCCGAGCTCGCCCGGTCGTAGAAGTGATGCCAGTGCAGGATCTGGTGGAACACGGTCTCGTCCACGAACGCGACGATGCCGAGCCCCAGCAGGACCCCCGCGAGAGCGTTGCGGCCTGGGGCGCGCGCCGCGACAGGTCCCGTCGTGCCCGGTGTGCTCGCCATCGCGTCCCCTCCGTCGGTCGGGGCGGGCTACCCACTTCCGCCGGTCCCACCGGCTCGACGACGTGCCCCGCGGGACGGCGACGCGGGTGCGGCGGAGCGGATCACGTGACGGGTGTGCCGCCGGTGACACCGAGGACCTCTGAGGTCATATAGCTCGACTCCTGCGAGGCGAGGAACACGTAGAACGGGGCCAGCTCGGCCGGTTGCGCGGCGCGGCCCATGGGCGCCTGGGCGCCGAACTCGTCGAGCTTCTTCCCGTCCATGGTCGCCGGGATCAGGGGTGTCCACACCGGACCGGGGGCGACGGAGTTGGCGCGGATGCCGCGGTCGGCGAGGTTGTGGCCGAGGCCCTTGGTGAAGGCGACGATCGCGGCCTTCGAGGTGGCGTAGTCGAGCAGGTGCGGTGAGGGTTGGAAGGCCTGCACCGAGGAGGTGGTGATCACCGAGGAGCCCGGCGGCATGTGCGGGACCGCGGCCTTGCACAGCCAGAACATCGCGTAGACGTTCGTGTGCATGACGCGGTCGAACTGTTCGGTGGTGATGTCGTCGATGCCGCCGTCCTGCGACATCTGGTAGGCGGCGTTGCTGACCAGCACGTCGATGTGGCCGAATGCGGCCACCGCGCGCTCCACCACCTCCTGACAGCGGGCCTGCTCGCGCAGGTCGACGGCGAGGGTGACCGCGGTGCGGCCGGCGTCGCGGACCAGGCGGGCGGTCTCGGCGGCGTCGTCCTTCTCGGCGTCGAGGTGGGTGATCAGGACGTCGGCGCCCTCGCGGGCGAAGGCGATCGCCACGGCGCGTCCGATGCCGGAGTCGCCGCCCGTGACGACGGTCTTCTTGCCTTCGAGCCTGCCGGTGCCGCGGTAGGTCTCCTCGCCGTGGTCCGGCCGCACGTCCATCTCGGCGGTGCGGCCGGGGTGTTCGACGGTGCGGTTCCCGCTGCCGGGGGCGGCGTGCTGCTCGGTCGGGTCCTGCTGGGTGAACTGGTCTTGTGTCATCGTCGCCCGTCCCCGTTCATGCGTGTGAGCATGGCGTACCCCGCCGGGCGGACCCCGACCCACGTTCCGACGTACCCCTCCACCGAGGGTGGCGTTCGCGGGATCGGTCATGAGGTGCCCGGCGGGCGGCCGCAGCTGTCGGTTCAGCCGGAAGAGCCCTCACGCAACGCGCCAGCGGAGTCGGTGGCCTGGTCCTTGACCTGGTCGGCGGCGGAGCGACCTTCGTCGGCCACGGCCTGTCCGGCGTCCTGCGCGGTGGACCGGACGGCCTCGACCGCCTGCTGGGCGGGCTCGCGGAGCTCGCCCACAGCCTGCTTCGCGGCGTCGGCCAGCGGCCTGCCCAGCTCGGTCGCCTGGTCCTTCGCCTTCTCGGCGAGCTCCTGCTCGCGGCGGGAGGCGGGGAGCAGGGAGGACACGAGCCAGCCCGCGCCGAACGCGATCAGCCCGGCGGCGATCGGGTTGCCGCGGGTCTGCCGGCGAGCCTTCTGCGGCGCGTCCTGGACGGTGTGCACCGTGCTGGACGCGGCGTCGGAGACGGTGCC
>NZ_JACBXB010000893.1 GCF_013870575.1 Pseudonocardia pini | reverse complement strand
GAGTGGGCCGCGACCGAGCCGGACCGGGTCGAGCGGCTCATGCTGCTGGCCTCGCCCGCGGCGACCTCGGCGGACCAGATCGGGTGGGCCTCGCCGCAGATCGCGGCGATCACGGCCGACCCGGGGTGGCACGGCGGGGACTACCACGACCTGCCCGCGGGGGAGGGGCCGCACCGCGGCCTCGGCGTCGCGCGGCGGATCGCGCACCTCTCGTACCGCAGCGGGTTCGAGCTGGCCACCCGCTTCGGGCGTGCTCCGCAGGAGGGTGAGGACCCGTTCCACGGCGGCCGGTACGCGGTGGAGTCCTATCTGGACCATCACGCGGAGAAGCTGGTGCACCGCTTCGACGCCGCGTCCTACGTGCGGCTGACCGAGCTGATGAACGCCCACGACGTCGGCCGGGGGCGCGGTGGGGTCGCTCCTGCGCTGGCCGGGGTCACCGCCCGGACGGTCGTGGTGGGCATCAGCTCGGACCGGCTGTACCCGGTGGGGCAGCAGGAGGAGCTGGCTGCCGGGATCCCGGGCGCCCGGCTCGAGGTGATCGAGTCGCCGTACGGGCACGACGGGTTCCTCATCGAGTGGCAGACGGTGGGTCGGCTGGCCGCCGAGCTGCTGGGCTGACCGCGGCGCTACCGGGCTGCCAGCCGGGCCACGACCATCCCGTCCCGCTCGCCCGTCCCGGTGACGGTGACCGGGACGGGCCGGGTGAACCGCGGCCCGTCGGTGACGAAGGTGTGGAACTCGCCGTTCTCGCCGCACGGGTCGCAGGCCGCGGGCAGGGCGGCGAGGAACCCGTCGTCGTACGGGTGGCCCGCCAGGTCCGCGGGCACCCGGCTGGGGTCGACCGCGACCACGACGGCCTGCTGGGCGGCCACCATCTCGCCGGCCAGGGCCCGGGTGTCCTTGCCCCACAACGGGAAGAACGGGGTGAGGCCCGTCGAGGCGAGGGATCGCTCGCGGTAGGCGCGGATGTCGGCGAGGAACAGGTCGCCGAACACCACGGTGTCCACGCCCGCGGCGCGGGCCGCCGCCCACGCCTGGCCGGTGCGCCGCTCGTACTCCTCGTTCGGGCAGGGCCACGGCAGCTCGACGACGTGCAGGGGCAGCCCCAACGCCGCGGCCTGCGCATCGACCAGCACCCGGGGTACGCCGTGGACGGGGACCCGACCGCCGCTCACCGTCGTCACCAGGCCGGTGATGTCGTCGGTCAGCGCGAAGGCGGAGTCCTTACCGGACGACCAGCTGAGCCACGACGTCACCGCCGCACGCTGACGTGGACGTGGTCGAAGTGCCCACCCGTGGCGTCCTCCGGGTCGTAGACGCCGCCTCCGTCGTACGGGCGGCCCCAGCCCTCCTGGTCGCCGAACAGGGCGCTGCGGTACCAGATCCGGCCCTGCCAGATGACGTAGCGGACGTCCAGCTCGGCGGCGTTGTCCCGCAGGTAGTCCGCGATGGCCCAGCCCGCGGCGAGCTCCTCGCCCTCGGGGAAGGTGCCGTAGCGGGTGGGGAAGAAGTCGCAGGCCCGGCCCTGCGGATGGTCGCTGGAGGGGTTCCACGCGTGCTCGCTCCAGCACGTCGACTCCCGGATGCGGTCCGCGAAGCGTGCCGTCACGGCCTCGTGCGCGGCGAGCGCAGCGGGGGTGACGCACCCGGTCGACGTCGGGTCGTCGGCGATGCAGCCGGGGGAGGGCTCGGGGGCCACCCGCTCGCGGATCCGGTCCACGGCGTCGAACCGGAGGGTCAGCACGATCGTGCCGACGACCAGCACCACCGCGAGCAGGGCGAGGGCGACGCGGCGGGTGGTGCGCATGCGGCTCCTTCGAATCCGGTATGTCCGGATCGTAGTCGGCCGCCCGCGGACTTCACGCGTCGCGGCGGGCGGGTCCTGCGCACGGTGCTCCGGCGCCGGGCGGGTGGTCCCGAGGACCCTGTTCTCGACGCCTTTGCACTGCCCGCTCTCGTGCGGGTGCGCGGGCAACGCCCGCGGCGTGGCGAGGGACCGGCGTGCCCGCACCAGGGCGGGCAG
>NZ_JACBXB010000892.1 GCF_013870575.1 Pseudonocardia pini | reverse complement strand
GCCCGGCTCAGTCCTCCCGTTCGAGCTCGAAGGCCGACTCGCCGATCCAGACGCGGAGGCCGTCGGCGTCGTCGGTGAAGAAGCCGTCCTCCTCCTCGCCGAGCTCACGCGCGGCATCCAGCGCACGGGCGCTGTACCGGATCCTCCCGCCCCCGAGGTCGACGGGGCGGTACTCCCGCGCCAACCGGGCCGTCCGGCTCTCGGTGGCCAACCAGGCCGCGTTCTCGGGCCCCACGTCGCCGCTCCACGCCTCGTCGCGCACGGTCCGCAGCATCGTCGCCCGGCGGCGCTCGGCGCGTCTCAGCGTGAGACGGGGACCGGCGCGTTCTCGGCGGCGGCCACGAGGGCCTCCGCGGCACGCCGGGCGAGGATCCGGCGCCGCACGCGTCGGGCGATCTCGAACCCGCCCGCGGTGACCCCCGCCATCCCGATGCCCGCGAGCAGGCACAGGATCGGGTTGCCCTTGGTGATCGGGCCCAGCACGGCGCCGACCAGCAGCATGTAGACGCTCCACACGGCGGAGCTGACGGCGGTGGCGGGCAGGAACATCCGCATCGGCAGCTTCACCCGTCCGCACGCGGCCGTGCTCACCAGCCGCCCGCCCGGGATCAGCCGCGCACCCACGCAGGCGACGATCGGCCGGGTGTAGAGGTTGCGGCGGACCCAGGCGCCCAGCCCGTCGTCCTTCGTCCCGGCCCCGCGCAGCACGCGGTTCGACGAGCGGCCCAGGGAGTAGACGAACAGGTCACCCAGCATCGACCCGACGACGGCGGCGGCGAACAGCCCCACGATGCCCACGAGGTCCCCGGTGCCGAAGCCCGCCGCGGCCGCCACGGTCAGCAGGGTCTCGCTGGGGAGGACGGGGAACGGGCCGTCGAGGGCGATGAGGAAGGTCAGCACCGGCAGCAGCCAGACACTGTGCAGCACGGCGTCGAACAACGCGGTGAGCGCGTGGAGGTGCTGCACCTGGCCTCCCTCGTAGCTGTGGGTCTGCTGAGTACTCGTCCCACACTGTCAGAACGTCACGGCCGGGTCACGGGGGATGTCCCCCATATCGACCCCGGGTCAGTCACACGTCCCCCGGATGCGACGAGCGGTACGTTGCCCCGCGTGGCGGGTTACGCGGTCCTCCTGCGGGGTGTCAACGTCGGCGGCAACCGCAAGGTGCCCATGGCCGAGCTGCGGGAGATCCTCGCCGGGCTCGGGTACACGCAGGTCAGGACGCTGTTGCAGAGCGGGAACGCCGTCCTGGCGGCCGACGAGCCCGCGGCGGCGGTGGCCACGCGGCTCGAGGAGGCGCTCCGCGAGCGGTACGGCGCGGACATCCGCTGCCTCGCCCTGACCCGCGAGGAGCTGCGGGCCGCCGCCGAGGGCAACCCGCTCACCGGGGACAACGGCTCCAGGATGGTCGTGATGTGGCTGTTCGACGACGCCCCGGCCGACGCCCCCGGCCCCGAGCAGCTCGACCCGGACCGGATCGCGGTGCGCGGGCGGCTCGTCTACCAGTGGTGCCCCGAGGGCATCTCGAACTCCCCGGACGTCGCCGCCTACCTCCGCAAGGAGTGGAAGGTCGCCGTCACGGCCCGGAACCGCAACACGGTGGAGAAGCTCATCGCGGCCGTCCCGGAGGGGTAGTACCCACACCCCGATCTCCGTGGCAGCCCCGATGTCTCCGGGCCGCCGCCGCGCCACTCTTCTCGGCATGAGCACACTGACCGCGATCCCGACCCGGAGCACCGCCCGGACCGCCGCGATCGCCGCGCTGCCGGTCTCGTTCGCCGGACGTGCCGTCGCGGGGTGGGGCCGCAGACTCGCGGGCGCCGACCGCGCGGAGGTGTCCGAGGCGGCCCTGCAGCGCAACGCCGAGCAGCTCTTCGCCGTGCTCGGCAGGCTCAAGGGCGGCGCGATGAAGGTCGGGCAGGCGCTCTCGGTGTACGAGCCGATGATCCCCGCGGGCTTCGCGGGCCCGTACCGCGAGGCCCTGGAGAAGCTGCAGTCCTCGGCGCCGACCATGCCCGCCCGGGACGCG
>NZ_JACBXB010000891.1 GCF_013870575.1 Pseudonocardia pini | reverse complement strand
CTTCGCGCAGGCGGTGCGGGACGAGGTGGACCGGCGCAAGCGCGCGCGGCGGCTCTTCAGCTACGACGACATGCTCACCCGGC
This sequence comes from Pseudonocardia pini, assembly GCF_013870575.1. GTDB lineage: Bacteria > Actinomycetota > Actinomycetes > Mycobacteriales > Pseudonocardiaceae > Pseudonocardia > Pseudonocardia pini. The sequence goes on along the minus strand of NZ_JACBXB010000891.1, from coordinate 1,948 downwards.
TCGCGGGCGCGCTGCGGGACGAGGTGCGCGGCGAGGCCGCCCGCGCGCGCCTGCAGGACCGGTACGACGTCGTGCTCGTGGACGAGTTCCAGGACACCGACCCGATCCAGTGGGAGATCCTCGAACGGGCCTTCCACGGGCACGTCACGCTCGTGCTGATCGGGGACCCCAAGCAGGCGATCTACGCGTTCCGCGGGGCGGACGTCGTGTCGTACCTGCAGGCGGTGCGAGAGGCGACCGTCCGCACGCTGGGCACCAACTACCGCACGGACGAGGCGCTGCTGGAGTCCCTGGACGGGGTGTTCGGCGAGGTCGCGCTGGGCAGCGACGAGATCGTCGTCCGGCCGGTGGCGGCGCACCACACCGCCCGACGGCTGGCGGGCGCACCCTCCGACGCCCCCTTCCGGCTGCGGGTGGTCGACCGAGACCGGATCGTCCCGCTCACCGGGCGGAGGCTCGGGCGGGCGGCGAAGGCCCGCGAGGTCGTGGCCGAGGACGTGGCGGCGGACGTCACCGCCCTGCTCGCCTCCGGAGCCACGGTCGAGGAGCGGCCGCTGCGCGCGGGGGACGTCGCCGTCCTGGTCCGCACGAACGCCCAGGGTGTCCAGGTCCGGGCCGCGTGCACGGCCGCCGGGGTCCCGGCCGTGCTCACCGGCACCACCAGCGTGTTCACCACGGAGGCGGCGGCCGAGTGGCTCACCCTGCTGGAGGCCGTCGAGCAGCCGCAGCGCACCACCCGGCTGCGGGCGGCGGCGCTGACCTGCTTCGTGGGGCACACCGTCGAGGAGCTGTGTGGCGAGCACGCCGAGGAGCTGATCGACGAGCTGGGGGCGGACCTGCGGGTCTGGCACGCGGTGCTCGCGGAGCGCGGGGTGGCGGCGCTGCTCGAGGCCGTCACCACCCGGACCCGGCTGCCCGCGCGGCTGCTGGCCCTGAAGGAGGGCGACCGGCGGCTCACCGACGTGCGGCACATCGGGCAGGTGCTCCACGGGGCCTCGCTGGAGCGCCATCTCGGGCCGTCCGCGCTGGTCGAGTGGCTGCGCCACCGAATGGCCGACGCGGCGCGGGACACCACCACCGAGCGGTCGCGCAGGCTGGAGTCCGACGCCGACGCGGTGCAGATCGTCACCGTGCACCGCAGCAAGGGACTGGAGTTCCCGGTCGTCTACGTGCCGTTCGGGTGGGACCGGTGGGTCAACGAGAAGGCCGACGTCCTCCTCGCGCACGCGGACTCCGGCTCCCGCGTGCTCGACGTCGGCGGACCGCTCGGGCCCGACCGTGGCCCGCGGCTGCAGCGCCACCTGGAGGAGGAGTCCGGGGAGGACCTGCGGCTGATGTACGTCGCGCTCACCAGGGCGCGCTGTCAGGTCGTGGCGTGGTGGGCGCCGTCGACCACCACCGAGGCGTCGGCGCTGCACCGGCTGCTGGTCGGGCGGCCCGCCGCGGGCATGGTCCCCGCCCCGACCTACAAGGTCCCGTCCGACGCGTCCGCGCTCGCGCTCTTCGGCGAGATCGCGGGGGTGACCGTCGAGACCCTGTCGGACCGCGCGCCCGCCCCGCCCACCGCCCGCTCGGAGGACCCGCCCGCGCTCGAGGCGGCCCGGTTCGCCCGCTCGCTGGACTCGGCATGGCGGCGGACCTCCTACTCGGCCCTGACCGCCGAGGCGCACGGCAGCGCACCCGCGGTCGGGGTCGGCTCGGAGCCCGAGTCCGCGGGGAAGGACGACGAGGCGGAGCTGGAGGTCCCGGAGGCCGTCTCGGAGATCGGCGCGGAGATCGGCGCGGAGATCGGCGCGGACGTGCCCTCCCCCATGGCGGACCTGCCCCTGGGCGCGACCTTCGGCACGCTGGTCCACGCCGTGTTCGAGCACCTGGACCCGACCGCCCCGGACCTGGCGGCGGAGCTCACCGCGCGGGTGCACGAGGAGCTGGCCCGCCAGCCCGCGGA
>NZ_JACBXB010000890.1 GCF_013870575.1 Pseudonocardia pini | reverse complement strand
CGCCGCGGACGTGGCGGACCTGCCCGACCTGCCCGCCGAGGTGCACACCCCGGTGTCCGCCAAGGGCCTCGAGTTCGACGTCGTGCTGATCGTGGACCCCGAACGGATCCGGGCCCACAACCCCGCCGACCTGTACGTCTCGATCACCCGCGCGACCCAGCGGCTGGGGCTGGTGCACGTGGCGAGCTGACCGGGGATGCCGGACACACCCCCCGGTGTCCGGCATCCCGCGTCAGGCGGCGCAGACCGCGCCGGGGGCGGGCTGCTCGCCCGAGGTGAGCAGCCGCCCGGCGGCGGTGGCCATGCAGGCGGACCGGTAGAAGGCGGTGTGCCCCAGGCCCTGGAACACGAGCAGCCGGGAGCCGGGGATCAGGCTCATCAGCTCCTGGCCGTTCTTCAACGGGGTCTCGGCGTCGTAGGTGTTCGCGAGGACGAGCACCTTCCCGGCCACCGGCCCGTTCGGGACCGGCAGCCCCGCGGACTGCTGCGGACAGGCGGCGAAGTTGGTCAGGGCGTAGGTCAGCGCGAACGGCCCGAACCGCGGCGCATACGCGCCTGCCACCGCCACGTCGGCCGCGACCTGGGTGAGGTCGGGCCGGTCGGTCCAGTCGCTGCAGTTCACGAACTGGAAGATCTCCGGGCCGTTGGTGAACGTGCCGTCCGGCCGCTGCCCGGCGATCGCGAGCCCGACGGCGTGCAGCGCACTCGGGTCGTCGTCGCGCAGGTACTGGCCGACGGCCTGCTCGGCGAGCTCTTGGGAGCCCCGGTAGTCCACGACGCCCGCCAGCAGGGCCTGGTAGAGCAACCCGCCGGTCAGCCGCGCGCCGTCGGTACCGGGCACGAGCGGCTGCTCGGCGCGGACCTTCGCGACGAGGGTGTCGAAGCCCGCCGCCGGGTCCGGCCCGAACGCGCAGTCCGGCTTCGCGGCGCAGCGGTCGAACCACACGTCGAGCGCGGCCTCGCCCGCCTCGACCATGCCGTACGCCGTGTCACGGATGGTCCCGAGCTGCGACATCGACCCGTCGAGCACCATGTTGCCGACGGTGCCGGGATACATCGCCGCGTACGTCGCGCCGACCCGGGTGCCGTACGAGTGGCCGAGGAAGTTCAGCACCGGCTCACCCGTCGCGACCCGGATGGCCTCGAGGTCCTGGACGCCCTGCGAGGTGCCGAGCAACCCGAGGTAGTCCCCGTACCGGGCCTGACACGCGGCCAGCCGCTCCTGGGCGGCGGCCGCCATCGCCCGCAGCCCGTCGGGCGTGCCGGGGTCGGCCTCGAAGTACCGGGTGTTGCCCTCCGGACAGGTGATCGGGGTGCTCTGGCCGAGCCCGCGCGGGTCCCAGGTCACGACGTCGAGCGTCCCCCCGGTCGCGTCGGCGATCGCCTTCCCGTCACCGCGGATCGAGCTCGTGCCGGAGGCACCGGGGCCACCCCAGTTGACGAAGACCGTGCCCTTCCGCTCGCCGGGGGCGGGCAGCTTGACCAGCGCCAGGCTGATCTTCGCGCCGTCCGGGGCGGCCCAGTCCCGCGGGACCTCCAGGGTGCTGCACTGGAAGCCGTCGCCGCAGTCGGTCCAGGCGAGCGTGCCCTGCTCCTGGCCCGCCGGTTCCTGCGCCGCGTTCGTGCAGGCCGCGGCGACCAGGACGGCCCCCACCGCCGCGGCGACCCGACCGACCCGTCCCCGTGTCCGACCCTGTGGCATCGCTGTCCCCCCACCCCACCGGCGCGCGCCGGAGCGTGAGATCACGATCGCGGAACCCCGCGGGCGGGCCAATGCCCCTGGGCCCGGCACCCGAGGGGGCCTGGGCCCCCCGCCGAACGCAGTAGGGATGCGGCCGATCGGCCCCCTACACTCGTCGCCAGTGGACGGAGCGCCTGCAGGTCCGGTCCGACGACGACCCGGTGCGTCGGTCGTCCGGCCTGCCCTCGGCCTGCTCGCGGCGTCCCTCGCGATGGGGATCGGGGTCGAGCTGGTCCTCGGGCTCGCGGGGCCGATCGAGCCGGCCTGGTTCGCGGTCCTCTTCCCCGCCGCGGCCGCC
>NZ_JACBXB010000889.1 GCF_013870575.1 Pseudonocardia pini | reverse complement strand
GCGGGCGTGCATCGCGCAGACCGGCATGACCCGCTCCGAGTGCCTCGCCGACGCCGCGGCGGGCAACGCGAGCTGACACGCGGGCCCCGGGACGGTCCGCAATGAGCGCTGCGTCACGTCGTCCGGCTCTGCTCTGCTTAACGAACGTCCACTTATAGTGGCGTCACCGTCGGGTCCTCGGGGCCCGGGCCGCCACCACCGTCGCACGGAGGACGCCGCAATGAAGCCGCGCGTAGGAACCACCCTGGCCAGCACCACCGACCAGACGACGGTGATCGTGGTGCGATGGGGTGCCGATGACCTGGACGTGACCTGCGGCGGAGCGCCGATGGTCGACGCGAAGGGCCCCGCGGCGGGGACCGTGAACGTGGCCGACCCGGCGCAGCAGGACGGCACGCAGATGGGCAAGCGCTACGCCGACGACGCGCACGGCCTCGAGCTGCTCTGCACCAAGGCGGGATCCGGCACACTGGCCGTGGCCGGGGTCCCCGTGCCACTCAAGGACGCGAAGCCGCTGCCCGCGTCGGACTGAGTCGGACCGAGCCCATCCGACCCAGACCCACCGTCGAGACGAGGAACCGGACGCCGCCGATGAACGTGACGATGCTGTTGGACATGGCCGCCGACGGGTTCGGCGACCGGATCGTGGTCGGGACCCGGGAGACGGGGCTGTCCGCCGAGGCGCTGCGCGCGCGGGCGGCGGGCGGAGCGGCCCTGATCGAGGCGGCGGGCGCCGACTCGGTCCTCTACCTCGCCGTCAACGGCCCCGCCTTCCCCGTGGCCCTGTTCGCCGCGGGCCGGGCGGGGGTGCCGCTGGTGCCGGTGAACTACCGGCTCGGCGCCGAGCAGCTGGACCACCTCGTCGGCAACCACCCCAAGGCCCTGGTGATCGCGGACGAGGGCCAGGCCGCGGCGGTCGAGCGCGCCGGGCTGGTCGCCCGCACCCCCGAGCGGTTCCTCGACGCGGCGGCCGCGGCCGACACCTCCGCGCAGGAGGAGACGTTCGTCGACCCGGACTCCGCCGCGGTGATCATCTACACCAGCGGGACCACGTCGGCGCCCAAGGGCGTGGTGCTGCGGCACTCCAACCTCGTGTCCTACGTGCTCGGCACCGTGGAGTACGGCTCCGCGGCCGAGGACGACGCGGCGCTGATGAGCGTGCCGCCCTACCACATCGCAGCCGTGTCGAACGCGCTCACGAACCTCTACGCGGGCCGCCGGGTGATCGTCCTGGAGGCCTTCAGCCCGGGCGAGTGGGTGGCGACCGTGCGCGGGCAGGCGGTCACCAACGCCATGGTCGTGCCGACGATGCTCGCGCGGATCATGGACGAGCCGGACCTGGACCGCGCGGTCCCGTCCCTGCGCAGCCTGGCCTACGGCGGGGCCGCGATGCCGCGCCGGATCATCGAGCAGGCCCTGGCCGAGTGGCCGCACGTCGACTTCGTGAACGCCTACGGCCTCACCGAGACCAGCTCCACGATCACGGTGCTGGGTCCCGCGGAGCACCGCGCGGCCCTGAGCTCCGACGACGAGGCCGTGCGGGCCCGGCTCTCCTCCGCGGGACAGGCGGTGCCGGGCATCGAGATCGAGGTCCGCGACGACGACGGCACCCCGGCGCCCGCCGGTACCCCCGGGACCATCTGGGTCCGCGGCGAGCAGGTCTCCACAGAGTACGCGGGCAAGGGCTCCTCGGTGGACGAGGCCGGCTGGTTCTACACCCGGGACTTCGGCAGGCTCGACGCGGAGGGCTACCTCTTCATCGAGGGCCGGGTGGACGACACCATCATCCGCGGCGCGGAGAACATCGCCCCGGCCGAGATCGAGGACGTCCTGCTGCGCCATCCCGACGTGGCCGACGCGGTCGTCGTCGGGGTGCCGGACGAGGAGTGGGGCCAGCGGATCGAGGCGGTCGTGGTGCCCCGGCGCGGCGTCGACCTCGACGGTGAGGCCCTGGAGTCGTTGCGCGCCACCGTCCGGTCCACGCTGCGCGGCTCCAAGACCCCGGACCGGATCGTCTGCTGGGCGGAGCTGCCGCGCACCCCCACCGGCAAGCT
>NZ_JACBXB010000888.1 GCF_013870575.1 Pseudonocardia pini | reverse complement strand
CACCCCGCGGCACGTGGTGCTGCTCTACGCCGCCTCGCCGGAGACCGCGGCACAGGTGGACAAGGCCGCGGCCGCCTTCACCGACGTCGACGTGGTGGCCGTCCTCGCCCCGGGCCAGGTGGCGCCCACGACCGCCACGACCACCGTGTACGACGACGAGGGCGGGTTCCAGGCGGCCTACGGCGCCGAGGACGGCCTGACCCTGCTGATCCGCCCGGACAACTACGTCGCCGCCCGCGGCACCGACCTCGACCCGGGCCCGATCCAGGCCGCCCTGGCCCGCGTCCGCCGCCCCTGACACGAGCGAACGGCACTCTCGCTCAGTGGGTCTGAGCGAGAGTGCCGTTCGTTGTCGCTCGGTCAGCCTGCGGAGACGCCGGCGTTGGGGCCCCACTTGCTCAGCACCCAGGCCTCGAACACCGTGGCGACCTCGTAGAGGACGATGCTCGCGACCACGGACAGCGTCACGATCGTCCAGACTCCGCCGTAGTTCCCCGCCCCGCGGTAGCCGGACAGCACGCCGCCCATGCCGCTGAACCCGACCAGCCACTCGGCCAGCATCGCGCCGACGAACGCACCCGGCACCGAGATTCGCATGGACGCCAGGAACTCCGGCAGCGCCGAGGGGATCCGCACCTTGACCAGCGCGGTCAGCGCCGACCCGCCGTTGACCGAGATGAGGTCGAGGGACTGTGGCGAGGCCGAGTTCAGCCCGACCACGACGTTCACCAGCACCGGGAACAGCACGACGATCGCGGCGATGATCGCGATCCCGAGCTTGCCCTGGCCGAAGATCAGCAGCAGCAGCGGGGCCATCGCGACCAGGGGCACCGAGCGCAGCAGCATCGCGATCGGCATGAACGCGAACTCCACCGGCTTCCACAGCACGAAGGCGATGGCGACCGCGGTCGCGATGACCATGCCGGACACGAAGCCGATCAACGCGTTGAGCAACGTGTTCCCGAGCGCGCCGAAGGACTCCGCGCGGGCCTGTTCCGCGCTCATCGACGCGGGCCGCACCCCCCGCGGCGGATCGCTCGCGAAGAGGTACTGGAACACGTCCATCGGCGACTTCCCGACGAACTCGGACACGTCGAAGACCAGCAGCAGGGCCTGCCACAGCAGGGCCAGCACCACCAGCGCGACGACGATGGTGACGACCGCGCGTCCGGCCTTGCGGGCGATCGCCCGGGACGTGGCGGCCCCGCTCACCGTTGACGTGGTCCGCCCGGTCGTGTCGGGGGCTCCGGACCGGTCCTCGACGGCCGTGCTCATGGTCGACTCGGCCATCACTTGCCCCCTGCCGGAACGTCTCCACCCGAGGTCCACGGCGTGACCAGCCGCGCGACCAACCCGACCACGACGAACCCGACGCCGGAGATGATCCCGCTGACCAGGGCCAGGTACCAGAGCTGCGGAGCGTCCGCCTGGGTCTGGGCCGCGATGATCGCCCGGCCCAACGTGGAGTCGCCGCCGCTGCCGAGGTACTCGGCGAGGATCGCGCCGAGGAACGCCGCGGGAGCGGCGATCTTCAACGCGGCGAACAGCGCGGGCAGCGCGGAGATCAGCTGCACCTTGCGCAGCGAGGTCCACGTGCCGCCGCCGTAGGCCTTGATCAGGTCGATGCTGGTGCGCGGCGCGGCGCGGAGACCGAGCAGGGCGCCCACGGCCGTGGTGAAGAAGCAGCTGAGCGCCGCCAGCACGACCGACGCCCCGGAGGGCGCGTCCCGCCCGGACACGATCACGATGACCGGGCCCACGGCGACCAGCGGGATGCAGTAGGTCACGACGGCGATCTGGTTGGCGAGCGCCTCGAGCGGCGGCGCGAGCAGCACGATGACGGCCAGCACGATGGCCCCGAGGTTGCCCCAGAGGTAGCCGAGGCCCGCGGACCCGACCGTGCCCGCCGCGTTGTTCAGGGTGGCGGACCACTGGTCCGCGTCGAAGAACTTCGCGACGACGCTCGGCGGCGTCGGGATCGCCCCGCTGCCCTGGTAGAGGGTCAGCGACGCGACCCACCACACCACGATGATCACGACGACGCCGACGACCCCGCCG
>NZ_JACBXB010000088.1 GCF_013870575.1 Pseudonocardia pini | reverse complement strand
GGCGAAGGGCGGCGCGTTCTTCGCCGTCGTCACCGGCGTCATCGGGATCATGGCGCCAAGGCCCTCGCCGCGGCGCAGACGCGCCTCGGCATGCCGTACGCCTGGGGCGCCAGCGGCCCGAGCGCCTTCGACTGCTCCGGGCTCACGAGCTGGGCGTTCAAGCAGGCCGGGATCACCCTGCCGCGCACGTCCGCGGCCCAGTCGACCTTCGGCACCCCGGTGGCCAAGGGCAACCTGCAGCCCGGGGACCTGGTGTTCTTCTACTCCCCGGTCAGCCACGTGGGCATCTACATGGGCGGCGGCAAGATCCTGCACGCCTCCACCAGCGGCGAGCCGGTGAAGGTCTCGGACATGTCCAGCTTCCCGTACTCCGGCGCCCGCCGGGTCTGACCGCTCAGGCAGCCTCCGCGCGGGCCAGCAGGGCCTGCGCCCGTTCGACGACGGGCTTGTCCACCATCTTCCCGTCCACGACGGCGACTCCTCCGCCTGCCGCCGCGGCGATCACCGACCGCGCCCAGGCGACCTCCTCGGCGGTCGGCGCGAAGGCCTCGGCCACCGGCCCGACCTGCGCGGGATGGATGCACATCTTCGCGGTGAAGCCGAGCCCGAGACCGTGTGCGCAGTCGGCGCGCAGCACCTCCTCGTCCCGCACCGCCGTCGTCACGCCGTCGATCGGGGCGCCCACCCCGGCGGCCCGGGACCCGAGGACCAGCGCGGAGCGCGCGTAGCGCAGCGCCTCCCGGTCGTTCGGGTCCACCCCGAGCTCCGCGGCCAGGTCGACGCTGCCGAACCCGGCCCGCACCACGCCCGGGACCGCACAGACCTCGACGGCCCGGTGGATCCCCAGCGCGGTCTCCACCAGCACGACGACCTCGGACCCCACCGCGGCCACCACGGCGGCGACCTCGGCCGGGTCCTGGGCCTTCGGCAGCATGACCGGGGTGCCCGCGACCGCGGCCAGGTCCTCGGCGTGCCAGGGCGTGCCCGGCGGGTTGACCCGCACCATCGCGGGCTCCCCCGCCGCGAGCCAGGCCCGGACGTGCTCGCGGGCCTGCTCCTTCGCCTCCGGCGCGACGGCGTCCTCCAGGTCGAGGATGATCAGGTCGGCGCCCGCGGCGGCGGCCTTCGCGAACCGCTCGGGACGGTCGCCGGGGACGAAGAGGAAGGTCGTGGCGGCGGCGGGGGTGGTCACGGGAGCCGACGGTGCCACGTCGCCCGCATGCCGGTCCACTCGCCGTCAGGGCGCGTCGGCCAGGACCACCTGGTCGATCTCGCCCTCCAGCACGAGCCGGGCGTCGGCGTCCAGGCCGGCGTCGGTGACGAGCACGTCCGCCTCGGTCAGCTCGGCGATGGTCGAGATCCCCGCGGTCCCCCACTTCGTCGAGTCGGCGACCACCACCAGCCGGTGGCCCGCCTCGACCAGGGCCCGGTCCGTCTCCGACTCCATCATGTTCGGGGTGGTGAAACCGCTGGCCGCGCTCATCCCGTGCACACCGAGGAACACCACGTCGAGGTTCAGCGTGCGCAGGGCCGCCACGGCCACCGGCCCGACCAGCGCCTCCGACGGCGTCCGGATCCCGCCGGTCAGGATGACCGTCCGATCAGGACGTCCACTCCGGAACACCTCGGCGACGGCCATCGAGTTGGTCACGACGGTCAGGTCCGCCACGTCGGTCAGCCTGCGGGCGAGCGCCGCGGTCGTGGTCCCCGCCGACAGCCCGATCGCGGTGCCCGGCTCGACGAGCCCGGCCGCGGCGGCCGCGATGGCCTCCTTCTCGGCGCGCTGCCTGCCGGACTTCTCCACGAACCCCGGCTCGTGCGTGCTCGGCGTGCCCACGGCCGTCGCCCCGCCGTGCACCTTGGCCACGAGGCGCCTGCGGGCCAGCACGTCCAGGTCCCGACGCACGGTCATGTCGGAGACGCCGAACCGCTCGGCCAGGTCGGACACGCGGACCGCACCGCGCTCTCGCACCTGGGCGAGGATCATCTCCTGCCGCTGCCGCGCCAACAGGCTCATCGCTGCCGCACGCCCTCGTCCCGCACCCCGTCGTCCCGCACTCCGTCGTCCCGCACCACAGCGCACACAATGCAACGCGTTCGGACGAACGTCAACGACCCGATCCGCGCAGGTCACGCACCGTACGCACAGGCTCGACCGATTCAGACTGTCGGATAATGTTCACTTCCGCCCGCGAAGAGGTACGTTACGGCGCGCACGACACGACACGCAGCCGCAGGCTGCCGAACGACGGCGAGGGAGCCGCTATGAGGGGTACCGGACGGGGCCGGGCACCGGCCGGGGCACCGGCAGACCGGGGAGGCCCACGATGATCCTCGCGCAGGCACCGACGGATCTCCGGCTCGACGCCAACGCCCTGGACTACGTGCTGGTGGCGTTCTACTTCCTGCTGGTCCTCGGCATCGGCTACGCGGCGCGCCGCTCGGTGTCGTCCAGCCTGGACTTCCTGCTCTCCGGCCGGTCGATGCCCGCGTGGGTGACCGGTCTGGCCTTCATCTCGGCGAACCTCGGTGCGCTCGAGCTGATCGGCATGGTGGCCAACGGGGCCCAGTACGGCATCCCGACGGTGCACTACTACTGGATCGGCGCGATCCCGGCGATGGTCTTCCTCGCCCTGGTGATGATGCCGTTCTACTACGGCTCGAAGGCCCGTTCGGTCCCCGAGTTCCTCTTCAAGAGGTTCAACCGGACCACGCAGCGCGTGCAGGCCGTGATCTTCGCGCTGTCCGCCGTGCTGATCGCGGGCGTCAACCTGTTCTCGCTCGGCCTGCTGCTCGAGGCGCTGCTGGGCTGGTCGCTGGTGCTCGCGATCCCGATCGCGGCACTGATCGTGCTCGCGTACATCACGCTCGGCGGGCTGTCGGCGGCCATCTACTCCGAGGTCCTGCAGTTCTTCGTGATCCTCGCGCTGCTGATCCCGCTGACCATCGCGGGGCTCTCGCGGGTCGGCGGGTGGAACGGCCTGAAGGAGGCCATCACCAACGGTCCCGGCGGGGCCGAGGAGCTCTCCGCCTGGCCCGGCACCTCGCTCACCGAGATCGTCAACCCGACGCTGTCGGTGATCGGCATCGTGTTCGGCCTCGGCTTCGTGCTGTCCTTCGGCTACTGGACCACGAACTTCGCCGAGGTCCAGCGCGCGCTGTCCGCGAAGAGCATGTCCGCGGCCAAGCGCACCCCGCTGATCGGTGCCTACCCGAAGGCGCTGCTCCCGCTCGTCATCATCATCCCCGGCATGATCGCCGGCGTGCTCGTCCCGCAGATCACCACCCTCAAGGAGGGCGGGACCACGGACGTCACCTACAACAACGCGCTGTCGCTGCTGATGAAGGAGGTCCTGCCCAACGGCATCCTCGGCGTCGCGATCGCGGGTCTGCTCGCGGCGTTCATGGCGGGCATGGCGGCGAACATCAGCTCGTTCAACACGGTGTTCACCTACGACATCTGGCAGGACTGGGTCCGGCCGGGCAAGTCGGACAAGTACTACCTGCAGGTCGGCCGGTGGATCACGGTCATCGGCTGTGTGATCGCCATCGGCACGGCGTTCATCGCGTCCGGGTCCGGCAACATCATGGACTACCTGCAGTCGCTGTTCAGCTTCTTCAACGCGCCGCTGTTTGCGATCTTCATCCTCGGCCTGTTCTGGAAGCGGATGACCGGTCCGTCGGCGTGGATCGGCCTGCTCTCCGGCACCGCCGCCGCCGTCGTGGTGAACGTCCTGGTCACCACCGGGGTGTTCCCGCTGTCGAGCCAGGCGGGCAGCTTCGTCGGGGCCAGCGCGGCGTTCATCGTCGGCGTCGCGGTGTCCTACGCGGTGTCGATGGTCAGCACGCCGAAGCCGGCGTCGGAGCTCAGTGGCCTGGTCTGGAGCCTGACCACCAAGGAGGAGCGCACGCACGCGACCCACGGCGACGACGCGGGCTGGTACCGCAGCCCCGTCACCCTCGGGATCGGCGTGCTGGTCCTGACCACGATCCTCTACATCCTCTTCTGGTAAGGGCGGAGCCATGACGGAACCGGAGGGCCCGGACGGGCCTGCTGCGGGGCACGACGCCCCGGTGTCGACGACCGCCTCGCGGCTGTTCGACCTGCGGACGATCCTCAGCCTGATGTTCGGTGTGTACGGGATCGTGCTGCTGGTGCTAGGACTGTTCTCGACGACCGACGCCGACATCGAGAAGGCGGGCGGCTGGAACATCAACCTGGACACCGGGATCGCGATGCTGGTGCTCGCGATCTTCTTCCTCGGCTGGGTGCGGCTGCGCCCGGTGAAGGCACCCACCAGCGAGATCGAGGGGACGGCCGGCGACTCTGCCGGTCCCCCTTCACACTAGGAGCTCCGACCGTGACCGGTCGGCTCCCGGGCTCAGTTCCGGGAGCCGACCGGGAACTCGGGGTTGAACGCCTGCAGCGTCCAGTCGTCGAAGCGGCGGGCGGTACGGCGGACAGTGGTCCAGAACGTGGTCATCGGGTCCTCTCGTCGGGGTCTTACGTACTGACGATACCTAAGACGCGACGATCTTCTGAATCGTTACCGAAGACCTCCGAGACTTGACCGGCGTCACGGTCGACCGCGGGTCCCGGTCGGCGTCGCCCGTCGACCACCTGACCGGCCGCCACCCCGGCGTACAGCCTGAGGATGTCCGCCGAGGGTGAGCGGTCGATCTCGCGCAGACGAACAGCAGCCCCGACCACGCACTCCGTGAGCGCACCCGCCCGGGGGGCCGTCGCCGCTACTCGACCACTGGCCTCCCCACCAGCGCGAACACCCCTCGCTCGAACACGTGGTCGACGAGAATCGACCGGTGCCCAACGCCCTCGCACCCCCGACCGAGACCACCGTCTCGGCCGTCGAGGTGCAGGCGACACGGATCTCCGAGCTCGTCGGACTGCGCAACTGCATCGACGCCGAGATCGCCGAGTCCGTCCGCGCCTACGCCGGCGCCGAAGTGGACAGACGACTGGACCGGATCGCCACCGGACAGATCACCACCGAACACACTCGACGACGGCGCAGGCAGAGGCGCCTTCCCCAACCTGGTCCGCGAGGTACCGCCCGAGAAGAGGGCGGCCCAGCTTCGCCCGGGTGACAGACCTCGCGTAACACCGCTCTCGCCTCGTCGACATCAGAGTTGAACGTGAGCAAGGAGATCGGCATGTCGCACGGCACCCCCGTCACCGAGACCTCGGGGGCGATGATCGGTCCCTACCGTCTGGAGGGCCTCATCGGCCGGGGCGGCATGGGTGAGGTCTACCGGGCCTTCGACACCCGCCGTTCCCGGGTCGTCGCCCTGAAGCTCCTCCCCCAGCAGTTCGCGGCGGACGACGAGTACCGCGCCCGGTTCAGCCGGGAGTGCCACCATGCGGCCGGTCTCCGGAGCCCTCATGTCGTCCCGATCCACGACTTCGGTGAGATCGACGGGCGGCTCTTCCTCGACATGCGTCTCGTGGAGGGTGTCGGACTGGACCAGGTGATCGCGGCCGGGCCGGTGGAACCGGCTCGCGCCGTCGCCATCGCCGCGCAGGTCGCCGAGGCGCTCAACGACGCCCACACGCACGGACTCGTCCATCGCGACGTGAAGCCGTCGAACGTCATGATCGCCCCGTCCGACTTCGCCTACCTGCTGGACTTCGGCATCTCGCGGTCCCTCGACGACGCGGGCACCGCCCTGACCCAGACCGGCCACGCGGTCGGCACGCTCGCCTACATGGCTCCGGAGCGGTTCGAGGGCGGCTCGGCCGATCACCGCTCCGACCTCTACTCCCTCGCCTGCCTCCTGGCGGAGTGCCTCACCGGGCGGCCTCCCTTCGAGGCGACGAGCCTGCCGTCGCTCATGCGGGCCCACTTCGCGGGCGAGCCGCCGCGCCCGAGTGCCCTCCGCCCCGGCCTGAACCCGGCGTTGGACGCCGTGGTCGCCCGAGGTATGGCGAAGGATCCCGCCGCCCGGTTCGGGTCGGCCCGGGAACTCGCCGCGGCCGCGCACCACGCGATCCATGCCGGTCCCGACCAGCTCGCGAGCACGTCGTCGGGGCGGGCGTCGCAGGGCGGCTCCCGACGACGACCGCTCCGCACGGTCGGCCTGGCGACCGGAGCAGTCGTGCTCCTCGCGGCGGCTGTCGGCGCAGGCGTTCTGATCGGCGCCGGCGACCGGTCGGCGGAGGCCACCGGGGCCGGTGCCACCACGGCGTCGCCCGCGACCACCTCGTCGACCCCGACGACGACCCAGGTCGGCGCTCCGGCGAGCACCGCGCCCACGCTCGGCCTACCCGGCCGTGTCTCCCCGAAGGACGCCACGACGGCCTACACCTACCGCCTCGAGTCGAACTACCCCGCCTTCGTGACCTACACCGACGCGCAGGGCGACATGGTGAGCGCCGCCGAGATCGCCGACCTCCCCTGGTCGCTGGAGGTCCCGACCTCCGGCTGGGGCAAGGACGCCTTCCCGACCCTGACCGCCAGTAGCAGCTCCACCCGCGGCGACACCACCCTCACCTGCACCATCACCGATGCCGACGGTGCCGTCGTGGCGACCCAGAGCAAGAGTGCGGCCTACGCGGCCGCGTCCTGCATGAGGTTCTGACCCTCGAGCGGCGTACGGTCTCTCCCCGTGCCCGACCCCCTGCGCGTGCTCGCCCGGGACGGGGTGCACGAGGTCGAGATCCAGCGGTCCCGCTTCCGCACCACGCCTGGCTCGCCGCCCAGACCGGCGGCGCGGTGGAGGCCCTGGAGATCGGCGAGGTGGACGTCGAGTTCGAGTGAGCACGCGGAGATCCGCGACGAACGCCTTCTGCGCAGCCCCCGTCCGGGGGAGGTCCGCGTCGCGGGCGCCTTCACCGAGCCGCAGAAGCCCGGCGCGACCGGCATCCCGGCCTCCGTCAGGTAGGCGGAGCGACCACCCGAACGGCACTCCCGCTCCCCTGCTGAGCGGGAGTGCCGTTCGCGCGTTCAGCGCTTGACGGCCAGCACCGGGACGTCGACCTCCAGCAGCAGGCGCTGCGAGAGGCTGCCCAGCAGTGCCTTGCCGATCGGGCTGCGCCGCTTCATCCCGATCACGAGCACGTCCACCTTGCCCGCGTGCTCGTCGAGCGCCGCGAGCACGCAGTCCGCGAGGTCCGCGTACCCGGTCCGCTCCTTCACCGTGATGTCGAGATCGGAGGGCATCCCCACGAGGTCCAGCGGACCGAGTGCGAGGTTGAGCACGACCAGGTCGGTCGCGCGCAGCCGCGCCTCGTCGATCGCCGCCGACAGTGCGGTCCGCCCCTCGGGCGAGTCCGGAACCGCCACCATCACCGTCATGCCGTCGCCCCCGCCTGCTTGAAGTCCGTCTCGAGCTGCTCGAGCGTGCGCCCCTTGGTCTCCGGGACGATCGCTCGGGCCACCAGCATGGCGCACACACCGAGCCCGGCGAAGAGGAAGAACGTCGCCGAGATCCCCATCGAGGACACCAGGATCGGGAACAGCAGCCCCACCAGGAAGTTCACGATCCACAGTGTCAGACCACACACGCCCATCCCGAACCCGCGCAGCTTGAGCGGGAAGATCTCGGCGAGCATCAGCCAGGTCACCGGGGAGATCGCCCCCTGCTGGAAGGCGAGGAAGGTCACCGTCAGCGCCAGCACCACGGTGGCTCGGGCGGGTCCCTCCGGCAGCACGGACGAGAACACGCCCACGAGCAGCAGCGCGCTGAACGTGCCGATCTGCCCCACGATCAGCATCGGACGGCGCCGGACCCGGCCCAGCAGCCAGATCCCGACGAACGTGGCCAGCACCGAGATCACCCCGTTGGCGATGTTCGCGATCAGGGCGCCGTCGCGGTCGAACCCGGACTCGGTGAGGATCTGGGTCCCGTAGTACATGATCGAGTTCACGCCGGTGATCTGCTGCATCACCGCGATCGCGATGCCCACCACCACGATCCGCCGGATCCACGGCACCGCGAGATCGGCCCAGCCCGCGGTCCTCGCGCTCCGGTCCTCCTCCGCCAGGGCCTTCACCTCGGCCAGCTCGCGCTCGGCGCGCTGGGCCTCCCGGACCTGCCGCAGCACCCCCAGCGCCTCGTCGAAACGGCCGTGCGAGGCCAGCCAGCGGGGGCTCTCCGGCATGGCGAGCATGCCGATCCAGAGCAGCACCGCGGGCAGCGTGGCGATCACCAGCATCCATCGCCAGACGCCGCCGTCCTCGCCCCAGATCCCGCCGAGCACGGCGTTGCAGACGAACGCGAGCAGCTGGCCGCTCACGATCATCAGCTCGTTCTGGGTGACGACCCGCCCGCGCCGTTCGGCGGGCGAGACCTCCGAGAGGTACGCGATCACCGTGATCGAGGCGCCGCCGACGGCCAGGCCGAGGATCACCCGGCCGAGGACCATCACCGCGACGTTCGGCGCGAACGTGCAGATCAGGGTGCCCACGGCGAACACCACCGCGAGCCACAGGATGACCGTGCGCCTGCCTCGGCGGTCGGAGATCCGGCCGCCGAGCAGGGCGCCCAGCGCCGCGCCGAGCAGCAGCGAGCTGGTGACGACCCCCTCCGTGACGGGGGTCAGGCCGAGGTCCTCGGTCATGTACGGCAGGGCGCCGTTGATGACGCCCGTGTCGTAGCCGAAGAGCAGCCCACCGAACGTCGCGACGACGGTGAGCAGCTTCATCCGGCGCTGGTGGGCGGGCGCGGCGGCGCCCGCCCGGAGTGTGTCGTGCGACAAGGAACGGTCCTTCGTGGGGAGCGGCGCCGGTCAGGCCTGGGCGAGGGTCTCCGGAGTGGTGCCGAAGTGCTTCTCGACCAGGGCCGTGGCCTTCTCGCGCTGGCGGACGCTGATGCCCTCCGCGTCCTCCTCCCAGCCGAACACGCAGGACGAGACGACGCCGTCGAACCCGACCCCGGCCAGCGCCGAGAACACCGCGTCGAAGTCCACCTCGCCGCGACCGAGCTCGGCGTGCTGGTGCACCCGCACCGTGGACCCCGGCGGGTTCACGATGTAGCGGAGCCCGTTCGACGCCGTGTGGCTCAACGTGTCCGCGAGGTGCACATAGGACACCTTCTCGGCCGCCGCGCCGATGATCCCGGCCGGGTCGTTGCCCTGGTGGAAGGTGTGCGGGGTGCAGTACAGGAACGAGATCCAGTCCCGGTTCAGCCCGCGCACCATCTGCACCGCGGCGTGCCCGTCCTCGATGAAGTCGTCCGGGTGCGGCTCCAGCACGAGCTTCACGCCCTCGCGCTCGAACACCGGCAGCAGCTCCTCCATCGACCTCAGGAACTGCGACTCCGCGAGCTCCGCGCCCTCCGGACGGCCGTTGAACTCGGAGTTCATCACCTCGACCCCGAGGTCCACGGTGATCTGGATGGCGCGCTTCCACGCCCGCACCGCGGCCTGGCGCTCCTCCTCACCGGGCCCCGACCAGCGCAGGACCGGCAGTACCGAGGCGATCCCGACCCCGGCGTCCGCGGCGCGCTTGCGCAGCGTGGCCACGGTGGCGTCGTCCACGCGCGGGTACTGGAAGAACGGCACGAAGTCCGCCTTCGGCGAGAGCTCCATCCACCGGTAGCCCATCTTGGCGACGATGTCCGGCAGCTCCAGGACCGAGTGCGTCGCGTAGAACATCTGCGGGTCGAGGGCGAGCTTCACGGGCGGGCCTCCAGCTTCACGGCGGTGCGCTCCCCGGTCCTGACGGCCTGGACGCCTGCCTCGCAGATCGCGGCGGCGGCGTAGCCGTCCCACACCCCGGCGCCGGCGACGGTGCCCTCGCGGGCCGCGTCGACGAACGTCTGCATCTGGGTGTCGTAGGCCTGCCCGAAGCGGGCGACGAAGTCCGGGGTGATGGTGCCGCCCCAGATGCCGGTGCCGGTCGGGCCCGCCTGCTTGACCTGCAGGTTCTGGTCCAGCCCGATGAACGCGCTGCCCTTCTCCGCGACCAGCTCGGTGCGCACCTCGTACGCGATCTGGGTGCGCACGAAGCTCTCGACGGTGACCAGCCTGCCGGACTCGGTCTCGAACAGCACGACCATGGGGTCGGACACACCCGCGGGCGCCGCCGACGTCGGGACGCCGCGGATCACCGAGACGGCCACGACCTCCTCGCCCAGCAGGAAGCGGGTGCAGTCGGCCTCGTGCACGACCGAGTCGGCCATGGCCATCTCGGAGGTGAAGGTGTCCGGCACGGCGGGGTTGCGGTGGGTGCAGTGCAGCATCAGCGGGGCGCCGACCTGGCCGCTCTCGATGAGGGTGCGCAGCGCCACGTACTCGTTGTCGAAGCGGCGCATGAAGCCGACCTGGATCAGCTCGCGGCCGAGCGCGGCCTGCGCCTTGACGACCTCGTAGGACGAGGCGCCGTCCATGGTCAGCGGCTTCTCGCAGAGGACCGGGATGCCGCGGTCCAGGCAGGCGAGCACCTGCTTCTCGTGCGCGAAGCCCGGGCTGGCGAGCACCACGGCGTCGACGTCGGAGGCGCCGACGGCCTCCAGCGGGTCGGCCACCACGCGGGCACCGACCGGGGCGGCGACCTTCTCCGCCTGCTCGGCGGAGTAGTCGCTGACCACGGTGACCTGGGCACCGCGGATGCGCGAGGTGAGGCTGTCGACGTGGAAGGAGCCCATCTTGCCGACGCCGATCACGGCGATCTTCAGGTCGCTCATCACAGTCCCTTCGGGGTGCCGATGTCGAGCCGGCCCGAGCAGCCGGCGAGGTAGGTGTGGGTGCGCTGCGCGATGGGCAGCGGGTGGTCCGGCGGGCAGGGGTACATGTCCTGCTCGACGATCGCGAAGATGTCGGTGCCCAGCTCCTCGACGGCGGCGAGCAGGCTCGGCATGTCCGGCACGCCCAGCGGCGGCTCGATCATGGCGCCGAGCTTCACGGCGTCGGCGAAGGACAGGTCCTCGGCCTCGACGCGGGCGATGACGTCCGGGTTCACCTGCTTGAGGTGCAGATAGCCGATCCGGCTGGGGTACTTCTTGATCAGCGCGACGTTGTCGCCGCCGTAGTACGAGACGTGCCCGGTGTCGAGGCAGAGGTTCACGTACTCGGGGTTCGTGTTCTCCACGAACCGCTCGATCTCGTGCTGGTGGCCGACGTGGCTGTCCGCGTGGCTGTGGAACTGGACGGCCAGGCCGTACTCCTCGAGGATCCGGCGGCCCAGCTCGTCCATGCCCGTGGTGAGCAGGCCCCAGCGCTCGTCGGAGAGGGTCCGGTCCTCCAGCGGCGCACCGGTCTTGTGGTCGCGCCAGGTGTCCGGGATGACCACGATGTGCTTGCCGCCGACGGCGGCGGTCAGCGACGCGACGTCGGTGACCTGCTTCCAGACGTCCTCCCAGGAGTCCGGGCGGTGCAGGTGCTCGAACACCGTGCCCGCGCTGACCTTCAGGGAGTGCGTCGCCAGCCGGTCGGCGAGCTCGTTCGGGTCGGTCGGCAGGTAGCCGTACGGGCCGATCTCGATCCACTCGTAGCCCGCGGCCGACACCTCGCCCAGGAACCGGTCCGCGGGCGTCTGCTCGGGGTCCGAGGGGAACCACACGCCCCACGAGTCGGGCGCCGACCCGATCCGGATCGTCGATGATGCGGCCACGCTGTCTCCCGGTGCGTTCGGCGAGCACGCGCCCGGGGTTCCCGGTGGACACGTCCTCGTACCTGAGTACTAGAGCGCTCTAGTCGCGCTGGCCCGAACTATGCTGCGCGTTACGTCCATATGTCAAGACATGCACGTACCGGAATCCTGAACGCCCCACGGAGCTGCGAGAATGCCCCCCATGGCCACCCCGGTCCCGCCGCGCCGCCGTCCGACGATGGTCGACGTCGCCGCGCGGGCGGGTGTCTCCCGGGCGCTG
>NZ_JACBXB010000887.1 GCF_013870575.1 Pseudonocardia pini | reverse complement strand
AACGACACGATGCCGGCGGCGCCCGCTCGACGAACGCGGCGCCCGCCTCGGTGGGACGCATGCCGGTGCGGCTGCGCACGAACAGCTCGACCCCGAGCTCCTCCTCCAGCGCGTGCACCTGCCGGGTCACCGCGGGCTGGACGAGGTGCAGGAGCACGGCCGCGCGCGTCACGCTCCCGCTGTCCGCCACGGCCACCACCGCGCGCAGCTGCCGGACCTCCACTTCCCGACCCCATTCCCGCCCGTCATGGAACCCATCAGGCAACGGCATTTTACGGCGGCTTCGATGCTGACGGATGATGCCAGGCATGCCGGGACTGAGCACCGAGGAACGCGCCGTCGTCCAGACGGTCCGGGAGTGGGTCGACCGCGAGGTCAAGCCCGTCGTCCGCGACCTGGAGCACGCCGACGAGTACCCCGAGAAGCTCATCGAGCAGATGAAGGAGCTCGGGATCTACGGGCTCGCGATCCCGGAGCCCTGGGGCGAGGCGCCGGTCTCGATGCCCTGCTACGCCCTGGTCACCGCCGAGCTGGCCCGGGGCTGGATGTCCCTCGCCGGCGCGATGGGCGGGCACACCGTCGTCGCGAAGCTCCTGCAGGCCTTCGGGACCCCGGAGCAGAAGGACCGCTACCTGCCCCGGATGGCGACCGGTGAGCTGCGCGCCACGATGGCGCTCACCGAGCCCAGCGGCGGCTCCGACCTGCAGAACATGAGCACCCACGCCCGCCTCGCGGGCGACTCCTACGTGGTGAACGGGTCCAAGACCTGGATCTCGAACGCGCGGCGCTCCGGTCTGATCGCCCTGCTCTGCAAGACCGACCCGAAGGCCGAGCCCAAGCACCGCGGCATCTCGGTGCTGCTGGTGGAGCACGGCCCCGGGCTCACGGTCTCCAAGGACCTGAAGAAGCTGGGGTACAAGGGCGTCGAGACCTGCGAGCTGGTCTTCGACGACATGCGCGTGCCCGCCTCCGCGGTGCTCGGCGGCGAGCCCGGCAAGGGCTTCGGGCAGATGATGAAGGGCCTGGAGACCGGCCGCATCCAGGTCGCCGCCCGGGCACTCGGCGTCGGGCGCGCCGCGTTCGACGACGCCCTGCGCTACGCCCAGGACCGCGAGTCCTTCGGCCAGCCGATCTGGAGGCACCAGTCCATCGGCAACTACCTCGCCGAGATGGGCACCAAGCTCACCGCCGCCCAGCAGCTGATCCTCTTCGCCGCCGAGAAGTTCGACGCGGGCGAACGCTGCGACATGGAGGCGGGCATGGCCAAGCTGTTCGCCTCCGAGATCGGCATGGAGGTCGCGCTGAACGCCGTCCGCATCCACGGCGGCTACGGCTACTCCACCGAGTTCGACGTCGAGCGCTACTTCCGCGACGCCCCGCTGATGATCGTCGGCGAGGGCACCAACGAGATCCAGCGCAACGTCATCGCCGCGCAGCTGGTGAAGCGCGGCGGGCTGGACTGAGCCAGGCCCTCCGGGAGCGCGCCGAGCAGGCCGTAGCGCTCCAGGTGGCGGCGGTTGTCGAGGTCGATCGCGGTGGGCTCGGCGGGCCAGGAGCCGATCAGCACACCGGCGAGGGTGATCCCCCTGCGCTCGAGGGCATCGACGGTCAACGCCGTGTGGTTGAGCGTGCCGAGCCCGCTCCGGCACACGACGAGCACCGGTGCGGCCAGGGCCTCGGCGAGGTCGGCGAGGGTGCGGCCCTCCTCGTCGAGCTCCACGAGCAGCCCGCCCGCGCCCTCGACGAGGACGTGGTCGTGGGTCGCGTCGAGCCTGCGGACCGCCCCGACGTGGTCGGCGATCGACGGCAGCCGGACCCCCGCCCGGCGGGCCGCCGCGACCGGTGCCATCGGGTCCGGCAGCCGGACCCCCTCGACGCCCGGGACCCCGCTGAGCCTGCGGACGACGTCGACGTCCCCCTCCCCGTCGTCGGTCCCGGCCTGCGTCGGCTTGTAGACGACGACGGGGCCCGGCAGCGTCGCCGCCAGCGCGGCGGTCGCGATCGTCTTGCCGACCCCGGTGTCGGTACCGGTCACGACCAGGACGCTCATGCCGGCACC
>NZ_JACBXB010000886.1 GCF_013870575.1 Pseudonocardia pini | reverse complement strand
GGCATCGGCCCCGACCTGCTGCCCGCGATCGCGGACGGCTCGCCCGCGAAGCACGGGCGCCGGATCCCCGGGACCGGCATCGCCGTCGTCTCGCCCGAGGCGATGCTGGAGGCCCGGCCCGACGAGGTCCTCCTCTTCGTCCCCGACCTCCTCGACGAGGTCCGACGCCGGTACCCCGGCGTCGAGTCCGGTGGCGGGAGCTGGGTCCTGGCCGAGCCGAGCCCGCGCGCGGTGCAGCCCGACCAGCACGCCCTCAACGCATGACGAGACGGGAGACGCGCATGATCTCGCCCGACGACGCCGGGGCCCGCGCGGAGCAGGTGCGGGCCGACGACCTGGCCCGCATCATCCAGTGGCTCGACGCCGACCTGGCCCGCATGGCGGGTGGCAGGCTGTTGATCACCGGGGGTGCCGGGTTCCTGGGCTACTACCTCGTCCAGGTCCCGTTGGCCTGGAACGACGCCCACCCGGAGTACCCGCCGATCAGGGTGACCGTGCTCGACAACTACATCCGCGGCGTGCCGGCCTGGCTCGGCGAGCTGGCCACCCGGCCGGACGTGGACCTGCGGACCGTGGACGTCCGGGAGCCGCTCCCCACCGACCTCGACGACGTCGAGTGGATCATCCATGCCGCGGGCATCGCCTCGCCGACGTACTACCGCGCCCACCCCATCGAGACCATGGACGCGAACATCACCGGGCTGCGCAGCCTGCTCGACATGGCCGCCGCGCGGTCCACGGCGCGTCCGGTCCAGGGCTTCCTGTTCTTCTCCTCCAGCGAGATCTACGGCGATCCCGAGCCGACCGCGATCCCGACGCCCGAGACCTACCGCGGCCTCGTCTCCTGCACCGGGCCGCGGGCCTGCTACGACGAGTCCAAGCGCTACGGCGAGACCCTCTGCGTGAACTTCGCGCGGGAGCGCGGGGTCCCGGTGCGCATGGCGCGGCCGTTCAACAACTTCGGACCGGGCATGAAGATCACCGACGGCCGGGTCATCGCCGACCTGTGCCGGGACGTGCTCGAGGGCCGCGACGTGGCGCTGCTGTCGGACGGCTCACCCACCCGGACCTTCTGCTACGTGTCCGACGCGGTCACCGGCTACTACCTCGCCCTGCTGCGCGGCGGCGACGGGGAGCCCTACAACATCGGCACCGAGGAGCCCGAGATCTCGATGACCGAGCTCGCCGAGGCGCTGGTCCGGCAGGCGAAGGAGCTGTTCGGCTCGACCCTGCAGGTCACCCGCCGGGTCAGTGGTGAACAGGCCTACCTGGTGGACAACCCGAACCGGCGGTGCCCGGACCTGACCAAGGCGCGCACCGAGCTGGGCTACCTGCCGGAGGTCGGCCTCGAGGAGGGGCTGCGCCGGACGCTGCTCTGGTACGCGGGCAACACCGGCGGGAGCGAGGCCTGATGCGCGTCTGTGTGGTCGGCGCGGGCTACGTCGGGCTGGTCTCGGCGGTCGGCCTCGCCGCGCACGGTCATCAGGTGACCTGCGTCGACGCCGACCCGGCCCGGGTCGCGGCGATCATGGCGGGCACCTCGCCGATCGTCGAGCCCGGACTCGCCGAGCTGCTCGAACGCCACGTGGGCCGGTCCGTGCGCGCGACGGGGGACCTCGCCGCGGCCGTGCGGACGGCGGACCTCACGCTGCTCTGCGTCGGGACCCCCTCCCGGGCCGACGGCAGCATCGACACCTCGTTCCTGGAGTCCGCGGCGGAGCAGGTGGGGACGGCCCTGCGCGCGCGGCCGCCGGACTCCGCACCCCCGGTCGTGGTGGTCAAGAGCACCGTGGTCCCGGGGGTCACGGACGGCATCGTCGCGGAGGCGCTGACCCGCGCCTGCGGGCTGACCCGCGGCCGCGACCTGGGGCTGGGGGCCAACCCGGAGTTCCTCACCGAGGGCCAGGCGGTCGCCGACTTCCTGGAGCCGGACCGGCTGGTGATCGGCGGCGACCCGATCGCGCTCGAGGCGCTGCGCCTGCTCTACGCGGGGTTCACCGACGTCCCGCTGATCGAGACGACCACCCGCACCGCCGAGATGATCAAGTACGCCTCGAACGC
>NZ_JACBXB010000885.1 GCF_013870575.1 Pseudonocardia pini | reverse complement strand
CTCTGCCCGGAGTTCCGGCCGCTGCTCGACGGGGCGGAGCTCGCCGACTCGGTCTGCACGGACGCCCACAAGTGGCTCGGCACCGCGTTCGACGCGTCGTTCCTCTGGGTCCGGGCGGGCGACGCCCTGCCCGCGGCGCTGTCCATCACCCCGGAGTACCTGCGCAACAGCGCGACCGACTCGGGCGAGGTCGTCGACTACCGGGACTGGCAGGTCCCGCTGGGCCGCCGCTTCCGGGCGCTCAAGCTGTGGGCGGTGCTGCAGGGCATGGGTCTGGACGGGCTGCGCGGGATGATCCGCACCCACGTGGCGCTCGCCGAGAACCTCGCGGCACGGGTCCGCGACCACCCCGGGCTGGCCCTCGCCGCGACCCCCTCGTTGGCCCTGGTCTGCCTGCACGTCCTCGACGCCGCGGGCGAGCCCGACGACGCCGCGACCCGCGCCCTGCTGGAGCGGGTCAACGCGGGCGGCCGGGCCTTCCTCACCCACACCACGGTCGAGGGGCACTACGCGATCCGCGTGGCCGTCGGCTCCCTCACCACCACGCTGGCGGACGTCGACGAGCTCTGGGCCCTCCTCGTCCCGAGCTGACGATGTCCGACTCGCGCGTCGAGATGTAGGGACTCGCGGAAACGTCCCGCGAGTCCCGACATTCCGACGCGCGAGTCGGACATCCGCTCAGGAGATCTCGGACTGGTCCGCCACGACCACGCCGAAGAGGTCGGCGATGGCGGCGAGGCTGGCGGCCTGCAGGGCCGCGGCGGATACCTCGGGGCCGCCGCCGGTGCCGGGCAGCGCGCGGGTCGCCGTCGCGCCGCCGACGACGGTCGGGGCGTAGCCCAGGCTGAACGCCCCCCGCGCCGTGGAGTTCACGCACATGTGGGTCATGAACCCCGCGAGCACCAACGGGCGGTCGGGGTGCTGCCGCAGGATCGTGTCCAGCTCGGTCTGGGTGAAGGAGTTCGGGTAGTTCTTCACCACCGTCGACTCGCCCTCCCGCGGCGCCACCCGCGCCACGATCGCGCCGCTCTCGCCCCGCACGTCGTACGGCGAGCCGGGGCCCGCGTCGTGCTGCACGTGCACGATCGGGATCCCGGCGCTGCGGGCGCGGTCCAGCAGCTCCTCGGCCTGGTCGAGGGCGGCCTGCACGCCCTCGAGCTCCATCAGCCCCTGGGTGTAGGTCTGCTGGCAGTCGATCAGGACCAGGGTCGAGGCGGACAGCGCGGAGGGCTCCGCGGGCAGTCCGCTCACGGCACGCAGGGTGGTCAGGTCGGACATTCGGGTGCTCCTCGCGTCGTCGGCCCGAGCACCTCCGACCGTAGACCCGACGGGTGGGGCGCGGGACCGTCCGTCAGGTCAGGGCGGCCTCCGCCACGGGCCGGGTGCCGAGCCCGGCCAGCGCGTCCGCGATCTCCCCGGCCCGCACCGCGACCGTCGACAGCAATGTCGAGGTGATGCCGTGGGTGTGCTCCGTGGCGCCCTGCACGTAGAACCCGACCTCGACCGGCGTGCCCGCCGGGGTCGGGCCGGTGACCAGACGGTAGTCCCGCGCGACGGAGGCTCGGCCCGCCTCGTCCCGGACGCAGGCCGCGGCGAGGGCCGGGTCGAGCAGCCAGAGCGGGTCGGTCGAGCGGTACCCCGTCGCGTAGACGACCAGGTCGGCGGTGACGACCTCGCGGTTCCCGTCGATCAGCGACTCCACCGCCAGCTCGACGCGGTCGCCGGAGTCCACGACGTCCGCCACCCGGGAGACGTTGTGGAAGTGCAGCCGCTCCCGGCCCGCGACCCGCTCGTGGTAGTGCCGCCGGTACAGCTCGGTGATCAGCTCCGGGTCGACCACGGAGTAGTTGGTGTTGCCGTGGTAGCTCATGATCATCGCCTTGACGGCGTCGGGGGCGTCGAAGAAGTCGTCCACCGCGGCGGGGTCGAAGATCCGGTTGGCGAAGGCGCTGTCGTCCGCCGGGCTGTAGCCGTAGCGCGCGAACACCGCGTGCACCTCGGCCTCGGGGAAGGTCCGGTGCAGGTAGTCCACGGTCTCGGCCGCGCTCTGGCCCGCCCCGACGACGGCGA
>NZ_JACBXB010000884.1 GCF_013870575.1 Pseudonocardia pini | reverse complement strand
TCGAGGTCGAGGCCCTGTCCGACCACCCCGGCGACCCGGCGGAGTGGGTGACCCTGTTCGCCCTCGCCGTGAACGAGGAGAACGCCGCGGGCGGGCGGATCGTCACCGCCCCCACCAACGGCGCCGCCGGGATCGTGCCCGCGGTGCTGCACTACTACCACCGGTTCTGCCGCGGGGCGTCCGACGACGGCGTGGTGCGCTTCCTGCTCACCGCCGCCGCGATCGGCAGCCTGTTCAAGGAGAACGCCTCGATCTCCGGCGCCGAGGTCGGCTGCCAGGGCGAGGTCGGCTCCGCCTGCTCGATGGCCGCCGCCGGGCTCGCAGAGGTCATGGGCGGCAGCCCCGAGCAGGTGGAGAATGCCGCGGAGATCGGCATCGAGCACAACCTCGGCCTGACCTGCGACCCGATCGGCGGACTCGTCCAGATCCCGTGCATCGAGCGCAACGCCGTGGCCTCCGGCAAGGCGATCACCGCGGCCCGGATGGCGGTCCGCGGCGACGGGGTGCACCACGTCAGCCTGGACAAGGCCATCCGGACCATGCGCATCACCGGCGCGGACATGAAGACCAAGTACAAGGAGACCAGCCGGGGCGGCCTGGCCCTCACCGTCGTGGAGTGCTGAGCAGCCGGCGGCTACGACGCGCTCCGGGCGCGCAGCAGGGCCACGCCGAGGAGGGCGAAGGGCACCAGCATCACGGCGAGCATGATCTCCGTGATCGCCCCGGCCATGCCGAAGAACGGCACCGTCACCAGCATCACCACGGTGACCAGCAGCGGGAGACCGCGCCACGGCCACCTCCACACCCGGGCCCGAAGGGCGAGCACCGTGGCGGCCACGGCCCAGCCGAACAGCAGGACCGTCCCCGTGATGTAGAAGGCCGGGGAGTCCCGGCCGACCACCAGGGACACCACGTTGCCCAGCAGCACCCCCGCGGCACCGAGCACCCCTGCCACGGTCGCCCACGTCGCGCGTCTGCCGAGCGCGCCCGACAGCTGCAGTCCCACCGGCCCGGCGGCCAGCAGCAGCCACGCCGCCCCCAGGGCGAGCCCCACCCACGTGAAGCCCGGTTCGCCGGGCTGCACCGGGTTCGCCAGCCGCTCCATCCCGATCCCGATCGCGAGCAGGGCCCCGACCAGGCACGACACCCCCCACGGTGCCGTGCTCGCGCGGGTGGTGCTCGTCGTGCTCGTCGTCTGTGTCATGCGGACAGGGTCGCCGCGGGGCGTCCCTGGACGCGAGGGGCAGGCGTCCCGGACCGGCCGGGAAGCCCTCCCGGGCCCTCATCGGCCCGGTCAGCCCAGCCCGGCCTCGCGGGCCTTCACGATCGCGGCGGAGCGGTCCGTGACCTGCAGCTTCACCAGCACGGTGGAGACCAGGTTGCGCACCGTCTTGGGGGCGAGCCCCAGGCGCTCGGCGATCGCGGCGTTGCCCAGCCCGCGGGCCACGAGGCCGAGCACGTCGCGCTCGCGGGCGGTGAGCCCGCCGAAGGGCTCGGCACGGCCCACGGTGAACCAGTCCGCGAGCCTGCCCGCCAGCGCGCTACCGAAGACCGCCTCCCCGCGCGCGACCGCGGCGATCGCCGCCACCAGCTCCTCGGGCTCGCTCTCCTTGAGCAGGTACCCGCGGGCCCCGGCCCGGACGGCGTCCACCACCCGGGCGTCGGCGTCGTCCATCGTGAGCACGAGGATCCGGGCGTCGGGATCGGCCGCGCGGACCCGCCGGGTCGCCTCGACCCCACCGCCGCCGGGCATGTGCAGGTCGAGGACCAGGACGTCGGGCCGCAGGTCGGCGGCCAGCGCGACGGCCTCCTCCCCGGTCCCCCCGATCCCCACCACCTCGTGCCCCGTCGCGCGGAGCAGGCCCGCGACGCCGTCCCGGAAGAGGGGATGGTCGTCGACGAGCACCACGCGGACCGTCATCCGGTCTCCCCGTCCGCCCTCGCGGTGGGCGCCCCGTCGACCACCACACCGTCCACCCCCCGCAGTGGCAGCCTCGCGACGAGCCGGGCTCCCCCGCCGGGCGCGGAGTCGAGCTCGACCTCCCCGAACAGCTGCAGACGGCCCTCAACA
>NZ_JACBXB010000883.1 GCF_013870575.1 Pseudonocardia pini | reverse complement strand
CACGGGCTGTTCACCCCGACCACGCCCCGCGGTGCGTACCGTGGGCGACGACGAGGAGGACAGCTTGACTTCTGAGCACGCCCTCCCCGCCCCGTCCACCCGCACGGGTGGCGTGGCCGGGAGCATCCCGACCCGTGGTTCCCGGGACGGAGCCCGCCGCGCGTTCCTGGCCGCCGCGGTCCGGCGGCCCGGCCGGATCGGTGCGGTCTACCCCAGCTCCCCGCAGCTCGCGGGGGCGCTCGCCTCCGTCGTGCCCTCGCACGGGCGGCCCACCGTCGTCGAGCTGGGGCCGGGCACCGGCTCGGTCTCCGCGGTGATCGCGGACCGGCTGCCCGCGGGCTCCCGGCACCTGGCCGTGGAGCTGGACCCCGGCATGGCGGCCTACCTGCGCCGCACCCAGCCGGGGATGGAGGTCGTCGACGGGGACGCGAAGGAGCTCACCACGCTGCTCGCCGACCGCTCCGCCCACGAGGTGGACGCGGTGGTCAGCGGGCTGCCGTGGTCGCTGTTCGGCGAGGCGGGACAGCAGGCGATCCTCGACCAGGTCGGCCGGGCCATCGGCGGCGGCGGGGCGTTCGCGACCTTCGCCTACACGCACACGCTGCCGATGAGCACCGCGCGGCGCTTCCGCAGGCTGTTGCACACCTCGTTCGACGAGGTCGTGATCAGCCGGACGGTGTGGCGCAACCTGCCGCCCGCGTACGTCTACGTGTGCAGGCGCCCCCGCACAGCGTGACACCATGATCCGGTGAGTCGGGAGGCGCAGCCGCGAGACGTCGTGCGGCTGGCGCTGCAGGCCCTGCCGGTGCTGGCGGCCGAGCCGCTGTACGTGCTGGTGGACACCGCCGTCGTCGGGCGGCTGGGGGCGGTGCCGCTGGCCGGGCTCGCCGTCGCGGGTGTGCTGTTCGCCCAGGTCACGACCGCGCTGAACTTCCTCTCGTACGGCACCACCGCCCGCTCCGCGCGCCTGCACGGGGCCGGGCGTCGGCAGGACGCCGTGGTCGAGGGGGTGCAGGCCACCTGGGTCGCGGTGGCGGTGGGCCTGCTGGTGCTCGGCGTCGGCCAGCTCGTGGCACGGCCCGTCGCCGACGCCCTCGGCGACGGGGGAGAGGTCGCCGACGCCGCCGTCGGCTGGCTGCGGACCGCGTTGTTCGGGGCCCCGCTCATCCTGGTCACGCTGGCGGGCAACGGCTGGATGCGCGGGGTGCAGGACACCGCGCGCCCGCTGCGGTACGTGCTCGCGGGCAACGGGATCTCCGCCGTCCTCTGCCCGATCCTGGTGCACACCCTGGGCTGGGGCCTGGAGGGCTCCGCGGTCGCGAACGTGGTGGCGCAGGTGATCGTCGCGGGGCTGTTCCTGCGGGCGCTGCTGCGCGAGGGCGTGCCCCTGCGGCCGCGCCTCGACCTGATCCGCGCGCAGCTCTCGATGGGGCGCGACCTGATCCTGCGCACCGTGGGCTTCCAGGTGTGCTTCCTGTCCGCCACCGCCGTGGCTGCGCGGTTCGGGGCGCAGGCGGTGGCCGCGCACCAGGTCGTCCTGCAGCTGTGGAACTTCCAGGCCCTGGTGCTCGACGCCGTCGCGATCGCCGCGCAGGCCCTCGTCGGCGCCGCGTTGGGCGCGGGCGGGGCGGAGCGCGCGAAGGCGGTGGGCGCGCAGGTCACCCGGTACGGGCTGTGGCTGGGGATCGGGTTCGGGGTGCTGTTCGCCGCGCTCTACCCCGTGCTGCCCCGCGTCTTCACCGCCGACGCGGCCACCCTCGCCACGATCCCGCAGGCCTGGTGGTTCTTCGTGGCCCTGCAGCCGATCGCGGGCGTGGTGTTCGCGATCGACGGGGTGCTGCTCGGCGCGGGGGACGCGGCCTTCCTGCGCACCACCACGCTGCTCGCCGCGGTGCTCGGCTTCCTGCCGCTGATCTGGATCTCGCTCGCCGCGGGCTGGGGCCTGGTCGGGATCTGGACCGGGCTGTCGGTGTTCATGCTGGTCAGGCTGGTCGCGGTGGGATGGCGGGCGCGGTCGGGGCGCTGGGCCGTCACGGGCTAGAGCTCGGCGGGCGTGGCGAGCACGACCGACG
>NZ_JACBXB010000882.1 GCF_013870575.1 Pseudonocardia pini | reverse complement strand
CCCGCTCCGACGACCCCGGCTCGATCGCGAACATGAGCCTTCAGCCGGTCGCCACGGCGGTGGAGTCGAACCCCGAGCTCAGCACCCTGCACGAGGCGATCGAGCGCGCCGGGCTGACCGAGACGCTCAACACCGCGCCCGGGCTGACCGTGTTCGCGCCGACGAACGCGGCCTTCGAGAAGCTGCCGCCCGCCGACCTGCAGCGGCTGCTGAACGACCGCGCCGGGCTCGCCGCACTGCTGCAGTACCACGTCTCGGGCACCCGGGAGACCGCCACGCAGCTCCACGACGCCGGGACCTCCGAGCAGCTGGCGGGCGGTGCCGTGCGCATCGCCGGACCGGTCGACGCGCTCACGGTCACCGACGCCGCGGGCACCGCCGCGAACGTCGTCTGCGGGGACATCACCACGGAGAACGCCACGGTCTTCCTGGTGGACTCCGTCCTCATGCCGCAGGAGTGACCGACCCGCGCCCGGGCGTGTCGCTCACCACGGCGACGCCGTGGTGACACGGCCCGGGCGCGGTGAACGGACGGTGGCGGGGGACGACCGGTCCCGCGCGGGCGGACCCGCGCGAGACACGCCACCGACCAAGATCGCAACTTTGTGCACGCCTTCACGAGCGACTACCGTGTGACGTCATCGCCGTCGTGGCGGTCCGACCGTGATATCCCTGCGGTGGACGCCCGGCCGCGCAGGCCGCCGGCCCCCAGCCCCCGGCCGATCGCCGAGTGAGAAGACGTCGTTCGAGGAGCCGCCGCGTGACGCTGCCGCCGCAGGCCGACTCCTCGTCCGCCGACCATCCCGTCACCCCGGCGGGTGCCCCCGGGGTCGGGCGCGTCGCGAAGGCCATCCCGGAGGCCACGGTCGCCCGGCTCGCGGTCTACCTGCGGGTGCTCGGCCAGCTCGCCGAGGGCGGCGCCGAGACCGTCTCCTCCGAGGAGCTCGCCGCGGTCAGCGGGGTCAACTCCGCGAAGCTGCGCAAGGACCTGAGCCACATCGGCACCCACGGCATCCGCGGTGTCGGGTACGACGTGGCGGTGCTGCAGCAGGAGCTCGAGCGGGTGCTCGGGCAGGACCACCCCCAGGCCGTGGCGCTGGTCGGGGTCGGGAACCTGGGCCACGCGCTCGCGGGCTACGGCGGGTTCGGCGGCCGCGGCTTCCCGGTCACCGCCCTGTTCGACGTCGACCCGGACCTGGTCGGCATCCTCATCAACGGGATCGAGGTCCGGCACGCCCGGGACATCCCGCAGGCCTGCCGCGAGGCGGGTGTGACCATCGGGATGATCGCCACGCCCGCGCAGGCGGCCCAGGCGGTGTGCGACCAGCTCGTCGAGTCCGGCGTGCACGCCATCCTCAACTTCGCCCCCGCCGTGCTCCAGGTCCCGGAGGACGTGGAGGTCCGCAAGGTCGACCTCGCCGTCGAGCTGCAGGTGCTCGCGTTCCACGTCGCGGGCCGCGGGGGTATCACGGACCACGTCGCGACCCCTCCCCAGGTCGTGAACGGACGCAACGGATCGGCGGTACCTGCATCATGAGCGTTCTCGTCGTCGGGCTCTCCCACCGGAGTGCGCCGGTCGACGTCCTGGAGAAGGTCGCCGTCTCCGCGGACGACGTGCCCAAGCTGCTGGACGAGATGGTCCGTGGGGCGCACGTCAGCGAGGTGACCCTGCTCTCGACCTGCAACCGGGTCGAGGTCTATGCGGTCGTGGACGCCTTCCACGGCGGTCTCGCGGACGTCTCCGAGGTGCTCGGCAGGCACTCCGGCCTGCCGCTCGCGGACCTCACCGAGCACTTCTTCGTGCACTACGCGAGCTCCGCGGTGCAGCACCTGTTCTCCGTCGCCGCGGGCCTGGACTCGATGGTGGTCGGGGAGTCGCAGATCCTCGGCCAGCTCCGCCAGGCCTACGCCGTGGCGGACGAGGCGGGCACCGTCGGCCGGGTCCTGCACGAGCTGGCCCAGCAGGCGCTGCGGGTCGGCAAGCGCGTGCACGCCTCGACCGGGATCGACGCCGCGGGCGCCTCCGTGGTCTCCGAGGCGCTGGCCGACGCGGACGTGATCCTCGGTGGGCTGGAGGGCACGCGG
>NZ_JACBXB010000881.1 GCF_013870575.1 Pseudonocardia pini | reverse complement strand
GGCACCACGGACAGCACCCCGAACCCGGCGAGCAGCGCGCCGAGGGCGAGCCCGACGAGGAGGGGGAGCGCCCGCCGGTGGGCCCTTCGACCGGTCACAGCCGGGTAACGTAGCAACGCGATGAGGAGCAACGACGAGGCGACCGTTCGGCTCAACGCCTGGGTGAGCGGGCAGGTGCAGGGTGTGGGCTTCCGCTGGTGGACCCGGGCGAGGGCACTGGAGCTAGGGCTCGTCGGAGAGGCGCGCAACCTGCCGGACGGCCGGGTCGCCGTGGCGGCCCAGGGCGAGCGGGCCGCGTGCGAGCGGCTGCTGGTCCTGCTGCGCGGTAACGACACCCCGGGCCGGGTCGACTCCGTGGCCAAACAGTGGGTGGCGCCGACGGGGGTGTGGACGGCCTTCGTCGAACGGTAGAGCGCCGAGCGGTGACTCCCTGTCGGTCCCCTGGTCTACGGTGCGACGCACGTCGACCGAGGAGGACCCATGACCGTCCGGCTCAACCCCTACCTGCACTTCGACACGTCGTCCCGCTCGGCGCTGGAGTTCTACCAGTCCGTGCTGGGCGGCACGCTGCAGATCATGACGTTCGGCGACATGGGCTCCACGGGTCCGGTCCCGCCGCCCGAGGGCGTGATGCACGGCCAGCTCGAGACCGAGGACGGGCTCGTGCTCAT
This sequence comes from Pseudonocardia pini, assembly GCF_013870575.1. Taxonomy (GTDB): domain Bacteria; phylum Actinomycetota; class Actinomycetes; order Mycobacteriales; family Pseudonocardiaceae; genus Pseudonocardia; species Pseudonocardia pini. The sequence goes on along the minus strand of NZ_JACBXB010000881.1, from coordinate 1,416 downwards.
GGCGTCGGACGGGGACCCCGAGCGGCCCACCGAGGCCGGCGGCCAGGTCTCGGTCAGCATCTCCGGGGACGACTCGGAGCGGATCGCGGGCTGGTTCACCGCGCTCGCCGAGGGCGGGGTCGTGGACGTGCCCTTCGAGAAGCAGATGTGGGGGGACCACTTCGGGCAGGTCACGGACCGGTTCGGCATCCGCTGGCTGCTCAACGCCGCCGGGTAGAGTCCGCCGCACGCTGTCACCCCGGGGGACCCGTGCATCTCAAGAGCCTGACGCTGAAGGGCTTCAAGTCCTTCGCCTCGGCCACGACGCTGCGCCTGGAACCGGGGATCACCGCGGTGGTCGGGCCGAACGGGTCCGGGAAGTCCAACGTCGTGGACGCGATCTCCTGGGTGCTCGGCGAGCAGGGCGCCAAGGCGCTGCGCGGCGGGAAGATGGAGGACGTCATCTTCGCGGGCACGTCCGGGCGCCAGCCGCTCGGCCGGGCCGAGGTGACCCTCACGATCGACAACTCCGACGGCGCGCTGCCGATCGAGTACTCGGAGGTGTCGATCACCCGCCGGATGTTCCGGGACGGGGCGGGCGAGTACGAGATCAACGGGAGCACGTGCCGGCTGCTGGACATCCAGGAGCTGCTGTCGGACTCGGGCATCGGGCGCGAGATGCACGTCGTCGTCGGGCAGGGGCAGCTCGATGCCATCCTGCGGTCCAAACCGGAGGAGCGCCGCGCGTACATCGAGGAGGCCGCGGGGGTCCTCAAGCACCGCAAGCGCAAGGAGAAGGCGCTGCGCAAGCTCGACGCGATGCAGGCCAACCTCACCCGGCTCACCGACCTGACCACCGAGCTGCGCCGCCAGCTCAAGCCGCTCGGCAGGCAGGCGGAGATCGCACGCAAGGCCCAGCAGGTGCAGGCGGACCTGCGGGACGCGCGGCTGCGGCTCGCGGCGGACGACATCGTGGTGCTGCGGGAGTCCCTGGCGCGCGAGGAGGCGGACGAGCAGCAGGCCCGCGCCCGCCGCGCGGAGGTGGCCGAGCAGCTCGACGTCGCCCGGGAGACCCAGGGTGGGCTGGAGGAGGCCCTGGCCGCGGACGCGCCGCGGCTGCAGGCGGCCCAGGACACCTGGTACGCGCTGTCGGCGCTCGCCGAGCGGCTGCGCGGCACGGTCCGGCTGGCCGAGGAGCGAGCCCGGCACCTGGCGTCGTCGGGGGAGCAGCGGTCCCCCGGCCGGGACCCCGACGAGCTCGACGCCGAGGCGGATCTGGTCGCCGAGCAGGAGGAGGAGCTGGTCGCGGGGGTGCTCGAGGCCCGGCAGCGGCTGGCGGAGGTGCTGGAGGAGCGCACCGAGCACGAACGCACCCTGCAGGCCGCCGAGCGTGCGCACATGGCGGCGGTGCGGGCGATCGCCGACCGCAAGACCGGG
>NZ_JACBXB010000880.1 GCF_013870575.1 Pseudonocardia pini | reverse complement strand
AGGATCAGGCCGCGAACCCAAACATGAACTGGCACAAAACCACCAGAACAAGAAAAAATAGCTCGACACACTGTTGAGTTCTCAAAAGACACCCGCACACCATCGCCGGTCTCGAGGAGATCCGCTCCGGGGCCTTGTCTGCAGCCACCTTACCCGATCTCTCCGATCGGAGGCAACTTTCTCATCTTACGCAGCCCCACCGGCCTGGTCAAGCACCGGGTTCCCGCGCCGATCCCCATCGCCCCTCGCGGGTCGGTGTGAACCGATTGTGTCGCCCGCCTGCGGTCGGACTCTGGGCCGGAGATTCCGTCCCGGTCTGTCGTGCTGACCGCCGTGGCGACGGGGAGAAAGTTACACACACGCTCCAGGGGGCCCGAAACCGGGGGGTGGCTTTTTGCATCTGTGCAGGTCAGCGCGGGTTCGAGCGAGAAGAGCCCGGATCCGGCCCCCGCGCCCCCGCCGGCCACCCCGCGCGCCGGAGGGCGGCCGCACCCCGGACGCGAACGGGCCCGGCACCCCCTCGACGGGGTGTGCCGGGCCCGGAACGACAGCGTTGTGATCTCGGCGACTCAGCCCTTCACGCGCACGCCCGCGAGGTTCCGCTTCCCCCGGCGGACGACGAGCCATCCCCCCGCGAGGACGTCCGCGGCGGAGGGCTGCCACTCCTCGTCGGCGACCTTGGTGTTGTTCACGTACGCGCCGCCCTCCTTGACGGCGCGGCGCGCCGCGCCCTTCGAGTCGACGAGACCGGTGGCCACCAGGAGGTCGACGATGGTCCCCTCCCCCAGCGCCACGTCCGTGGTCGGCACCTCCGCCATCGCGGCGGTCAGCGTGTCCGCCGCGAGCTCGCCCAGCTCACCCCGCCCGAACAGCGCCCCGGACGCGGCGATGACCTGGTCCGTCTGGTGGTGCCCGTGGACGAGCGTGGTCAGCTCCGACGCCAGCCGCTTCTGTCCCGCGCGCAGGTGCGGGCGCTCGGCCGTGTCCTCGTCGAGCGCCGCGATCTCCTCCCGGGACAGGAAGGTGAACATCCGCAGGTAGCGGCCCACGTCCGCGTCCCCGACGTTCACGAAGTACTGGTACCAGGCGTACGGCGAGGTCAGCTCGGGGTCGAGCCAGATGTTGCCGCCGCCCGTGGACTTCCCGAACTTGCGGCCCTCGGAGTCCGTGACGAGCGGCAGCGTCATCGCGTGCGTGGTCGCCCCCTCGACACGGCGGATCAGGTCGGTCCCGCCGACGATGTTGCCCCACTGGTCCGAGCCGCCGATCTGCAGCCGACAGCCGTAGCGGCGGAACAGCTCCAGGTAGTCCTGCGACTGCAGGAGCAGGTAGCTGAACTCCGTGAAGGACAGGCCGTCCGCGGCCAGCCTGCGCTTCACCGTCTCCCGCGCGAGCATCACGTTCACCGAGAAGTGCTTCCCGACGTCTCGCAGGAACTCCAGCACCCCCTGCCCGCCGGTCCAGTCCAGGTTGTTCGCCACGAGGGCACCGGTGGGCGAGTCGTCGAACGCGACGAACCGCTCGAGCTGTCCGCGGATCCGCTGGGCCCACTCGGCCACGGTGTCGACGCTGTGCAGGGACCGTTCCCCGACGTCACGCGGGTCGCCGATCTGCCCGGTCGCGCCGCCTGCCAGCACGATCGGCCGGGCGCCCGCCTCCTGGAACCGACGCAGGGTGAGCAGCGGGATCAGGTGCCCGGCGTGCAGGCTCGACGCCGTGGGGTCGAACCCGCAATAGAGCGTGAGCGGCTCGGGGGCCTCGAGATCGCGACGCAGCGCGTCCCGATCCGTGCTCTGCGCGAGAAGGCCGCGCCACTCCAGCTCGTCGAGGATGCTCACGGCCCAATCCTCCCCGATGCCCCCACGCCGCGTCTCCCGGGTTCAGCCACCGGCGCGGACACGGGGCTGGTGGCGCCGGTACGCGCTCACCTCGGGCGCCCCGTCGACCCAGAACCGCCACGGGAGCTCGTGCGCCGCGGCCACGCCGACCCGCGGGCCGGTGCGGATCCGAGCCGTCGGAAGCGGGTCGCCCGCGAGGATCCGCACCGGGGAGTCCGCCGACGTCAGGTCCACGCCGTTGAGCCCACGGTC
>NZ_JACBXB010000879.1 GCF_013870575.1 Pseudonocardia pini | reverse complement strand
GCGGGGAGCGACCACGTGCCCGTCCCGATCGACGACCCGACGTTCGGGATCTTCGACGCCCTCGCCCCGGTGTACGGGACCCTCGGCGGGGTGTAGAACACCCAGGGTGGGGCCGCCGCGCAGGCGGCCCCACCCGGGGGGACGTGACGAAGACCGGATTGACGTGCCCGCCCACCTCCCGGCAGCATCGGGGCAGGTTGATGTCATCGATCGTTCGTTCAGTGACGTCGCGCGCCGGTGCGGACCACGTCGTCGGCGACCGCGTCGTCCGGACGGGAGCGGAGCACGGATGCGGACGCGGTTCACGGAGTTGTTCGGGGTCGAGCACCCGATCGCCCAGGGCGGCATGCAGTGGGTCGGGCGCGCGCCGCTCGTCGCCGGGGTGGCCAACGCGGGGGCCCTCGGGTTCATCACCGCCCTCACCCAGCCCACACCGGAGGACCTCCGCACCGAGATCCGCCGCTGCCGGGAGCTGACGGACAAGCCCTTCGGCGTGAACCTCACGATCCTGCCCGCGATCACGCCGCCGCCCTACGCGGAGTACCGGCAGGTGATCATCGACGAGGGGGTGCCCTTCGTCGAGACGGCGGGGGCGAACCCGATCGAGCACCTGGAGCACTTCCACTCCGCGGGCATCAAGGTCATCCACAAGTGCACCTCGGTCCGGCACGGGATCAAGGCCCAGACCCTCGGCGTCGACGCCCTGTCGATCGATGGCTTCGAGTGCGCGGGCCACCCCGGCGAGGACGACGTCCCCGGCCTGATCCTGCTGCCCGCCGCCGCCGACGCGATCGAGATCCCATTCCTCGCCTCCGGCGGCTTCGGCGACGGACGCGGCCTGGTCGCCGCGCTGGCGCTGGGTGCCGACGGCATCAACATGGGCACCCGGTTCATGGCGACCGTGGAGTCCGGGATCCACCAGAACGTCAAGGACCGGCTGGTCGAGGCGTCCGAGCGGGACACCCAGCTGATCTTCCGCCAGCTGCGCAACACCGCGCGCGTGGCCGACAACGCGGTCTCCCGCGAGGTCGTCGAGAAGCTGAACAACGGCGCCCAGTTCGAGGACATCCGCGACCTCGTCGCGGGCGTGCGCGGGGTCAAGGTCTACGAGACCGGCGACCTCGACCACGGCATCTGGTCGGCGGGCATGGTGCAGACCCTGATCAAGGACATCCCGACCTGCGAGGAGCTCGTCTCCCGCATCGTCCGGGACGCCGAGGAGATCATCACCTCGCGGCTGGCCGACATCGTCGGCACCCCCGCCGCGGTCTGAGACGGGGGACGGGTGCGCGTCCCGTAGGCGTCGCGCCCGTCCCGACACCACGGAGGAACGGCACCCCCGCTCACCGAGCGAGGGTGCCGTTCGTGTTTCCCGGTCCTCGGGTGCTCAGGCCACGGACGCGCGCAGCGGCAGTCGGACCCGGACGGTCTCGTCTCCCGCGGGGGCGCCCATGAGCGGGTCGCCCACGCACACGAGCTCCCCGCGGTCCGCCAGGTAGCGCACGTGCGAGGCGGTCTCGGCCAGCGCGCCGATCCGCATCCGGCCCACCTCGGACCAGGGCCGCGACCAGGTCAGCCGCGCCGCGACCTCCCACATCGTGGGCTCGCCCGCCTCGCCGACGATGGTCAGCAGCTCCCGGCAGCGCTCGGCGTGGTGCTCCTGCAGGCTCCGCGACCGCGCCGCCAGGCCGCGGAAGCGGTACTCGTGCGCGGGCAGCGCGGTGAGGCCGCCGCGCTCGTCGTCGATGCGGGCGACCTTCTCCAGCGAGTCGAGGAAGGTCGCGAGCGCGGGGGAGTCCGCGCTGTGCGGGGTCATGCCGATGTTCGGGGTGATCCGCGGCAGGACATGGTCGCCGGTGAGCATCACGCCCGCCTCGGCCTCGAGCAGACAGAGGTGGCCCGGGGTGTGCCCCGGGGTCCAGACCGCGCGGACCCGGCGCCCCGGCAGCGGCAGCTCGGCGCCGTCCTCCAGGAGCACGTCGGGATGCGCCATCGACTCGAAGTCGGGGCGGAAGGCCCGCGGCCCGGTGAGCTCGCCGATGTCCTCCGTGGAGGCTCCGCACCCGCACAGCCAGCCCGCCATCGTGTCGTG
>NZ_JACBXB010000087.1 GCF_013870575.1 Pseudonocardia pini | reverse complement strand
GCTCCCACCACGAAGCGACACCACTGAAGTTAGCCTAGCCTTAGCGGCCGCGACGACCGCGGAGGCGGCGCGGATCCTGCGCGGACTGTGGGACTCCTACCCGAACTCGGCGCTGGTGGTCGACCGCGAGCGCCGGGTCTACGCGACGGGGGAGGGGGTCGCCCCGATCGACCACGTCGGTGCCTACCGGGTGGCGGGGCCGGGGGCGGTGGCCTCGTCGTTCCACGGGCGGCCCGTCGTCGCGCAGGTCGTGGTCGACCCGGAGGACCTGCTCGAGGCCCCCGAGGCGGTCGACCTCGCGCTCGTCGCCGCCTCGCGGCTGTCGTCCCTGCTCGCCCTGCTCGACCGACTGCCCCCGCACCTGAGGTTCCTCGTGGTCGGCGGCGAGGCACCCGCCGACGACCGGTTCCTCGGGTCCGTGACGACCGTCGACACCCTGACCGCGGAGGAGAACGCGTGAAGTTCCTCGTCCTGACCCTGATCTCCAACGGCCCGGACCCCGTGACCGGGCGGACGCCCACGCCGCACGAACGCTTCCGTCGCGTCGTCGACCACGCCGTGCTCGCCGAGGAGCTGGGCTTCGACGGCTTCGCGGTGGGGGAGCGGCACGAGCGACCCTTCTTCTCCTCGGCACCGCCGGTCGTGCTCTCGCACATCGCCGCGCGGACGGAGCGGATCCGGCTGTTCACCGGGGTCACCACGCTGTCCCTGCTCGACCCCGTCCGCGCCTTCGAGGACTACTCCACACTGGACAACCTGTCCGACGGCAGGCTGGAACTGATCATCGGGAAGGGCAACGGCGCGGCACAGAAGGAGCTGTTCCACGTCACCACCGAGGACCAGTGGGACCGCAACCGCGAGGGCTACGAGCTGTTCCGACGGCTCTGGCGGGAGGACCGGGTCACCTGGGAGGGCAGCTACCGGCCCTCCCTGCACGAGGCGGAGACCTGGCCGCGCCCGCTGCAGCAGCCGATCCGGGTCTGGCACGGCAGCGCGACGAGCCGGGAGTCGGTCGAGCTCGCCGCGCAGTTCGGGGACCCGCTGTTCTCCGCGAACGTCACCAACCCGATCGAGCCCTACGCCGAGCTCGTCCGGTACTACCGCGAACGCTGGGCCGAGCACGGCCACGACCCGGCGGACGCTCTGGTGGGCGCCGGATCGGCCGATTTCCACGTGGCGCGCACCTCCCAGGAGGCCTACGCGGCGTTCGCCCCGCAGTTCGACTCCCGGCTGCGGTTGCAGGAGCGGTTCGGGATCCCGGTGGTCTTCCCGACGCTGGAGGACTTCGTGGCGCGCAGCTCGGCGCTGGTCGGCAGCCCGCAGCAGGTGATCGAGAAGGTGCTCCGCTACCACGAGGGGCTCGGCCACGAGGTCGTCCACCTGCACGCCGACGGGGACGGGCTCACCCCGGAGCAGCACCGCGCCTCCCTGGAGCTGTTCCAGGAGGAGGTGGCGCCCGCACTGCGAGCGGCGATCCCGAGCCGTCCGCTGGCGGCTCCGATCCCCTTCCACGGCCCGGTCTCCACCCCCGCGGCGGTGCCGGTCTGACCCACTCGAGGTGGGCCCCGGCGGGTGGGTGCCCCAGCGCCGGGCGGACTCGGACCGGACGCTGAGGCCCGCTCAGCCCGCAGCCGGCAGGAACCGACCCACCTCGGCCACGAACCGGTGGTGGGTCCTCGACGTTGACCAGGTGTCCGGAGCCGGGGAAGGTGCTGGTCGATCCGCGGGATGCCGTCGGACGTCGTCGGCGAGGTCGGCGATCGAGTGTCCGCCCGGGGTGGCCGCGGTCCCGCCGGATCCCCGCAGGTCGAGGGCGATGACCCGGAGGTCGTTCCGCCAGGTCGGGGCCTCGGCCGCCCAGGAACCGCTGTCGCCGCCGAGCCCGTGCAGGAGCACGAGAGCGGGGCCGTCGCCCGCCCAGCCCGGGGGTGTCATCGGCCGCCCCCCACGAGGAGGTCGACGACGCGGGCCTGGGCCGCCGCGGCGTCGGGGTGGGTGTAGAGGGCGAGGTGGGTGCCGGTGTCGAGGGTGAGCAGCTCGGCGCCGGGGATGGTGCGGGCGGCGGAGTAGCTGTGGTCCGGGGGGAGGTCGCTGTCCGAGGTGCCCTGGACGACGAGGGTGGGAGCGGTGATCTTCTCCAGCTCGAGGGTGGTGATCTCGGCGAAGCGGTCCATGTCGTTGCGGTAGCCGGTGCGACGGGCCTTGTCGGGTACGGACATCGGACCCAGGTCGACGACGAACTGTCGCTTCGCGGGGTCGGCGAAGACCTCCTCGGTCCGCTCGGCGAGCTGCTCCTCGGTCAGGTCGCCCTCGCCGGAGAGTGCGCCCTCGATGTACTGCTTGGGCTGGTGCGCGGCGAGCACGCGGAGGAGCCACTGGCCCGGGGCGGTGGTGAACATCAGCCGGGTGCCGAGGTCCTGGTGGGGCAGGTGGTAGGCCTCGCTGCACGCGGCGTTCGCGACCAGCGCGGTGACCCGCTCGGGGTGGCGGACGGCCAACCGGTACCCGGCGGGCCCGCCGCCGGACCAGGTGTAGACCCCGGCGCGGGCGATGTCGAGGTGGTCGAGCAGCGCGGCGAGCAGGTCGGCCTGCTCGTCGATCCCGGCGCCGGAGCCGAGCGGGGTACCGAGATAGCCGGGGCGGGAGACCAGGATCGCGCGGACGCGGTCGCGGGGCAGGATCCGCGCCATCAGCGCGGCGGCGTCGATGCCGCCGGGGGTGCCGTGGACGACGAGAACGGGTGCGCCGGTGCCGACGACGGCGTACTCGACGGGCCCCAGCGCCGTCTCGGCGATCGTGGCGGTGTACTCGGAGGTGGTGGTGGTCATCGTGGGCTCCTCGTGTCTGGTGGTGTGTACCGAGAGTGCGGTGTCCCGAGGCGGGAGACATCCGCCATCTCACCCACCTCGCCGACGGCGGGAAGCCGGGTGAGATGGCGGATGTTCCGGCCCGCGGGCCGGGTCAGTGTGGAGCCCATGAACACCAAGCAGATCCTCCTCGGTTTCCTCCCCTGGATCGCCTTCTCCGCGATCTCCACCCGTGTCGGGCCGGGCGCCGTCGGCATGGCCGCGCTGGTCGCCCTGGTGCTGGCCGCGGCCCTGGTGGCCCGCACGGTCGCCCGGGGTGAGTCGGTGAAGCTCATCGAGATCACCGCCGTCGCCACGTTCGCGGTGATGGGCGCCTGGGCGTTGGTCGAGCCCGCGTCGGATGCCTTCCTCGCCTACTACGGCCGCGGTGTCGCCGCGCTGGTCCTGGCCGTGGTGATCGCGCTGTCGCTGGCGGGCACCTCGTTCACCGAGCAGTACGCCCGCGAGTCCACCCCGCGGGAGTACTGGGACTCGCCGCGGTTCCATGCGATCAACCGCAGGATCAGCGCCGCCTGGGCGGGTGCGGTGGCCGTGATGGGCGTCGGGCACCTGCTCTCCGGGGTCATCGCCGCGAACGCGGCGCAGTACGGCGGCTACCTGGCCTTCGACCCCTTCGACCTGGTGCTGAACTGGCTGGTCCCCGGCCTGCTGATCCTGCTGACCGTCCGCTACACCCGCCGCGTCGTGGCCGAGTCCACCGGGCACACCGCTGCGCAGGTGACCCGATGAGCGCCCCCGCCCCCACCCGGCCCGGTCCCGTCCCGGCGGACTCCTTCCTGACCGGCCCGTTCGCCCCCGTCACCGCCGAGATCGATGTCACCGACCTGCAGGTCGAGGGCGAGCTGCCCGCCGAGCTCGACGGCGCCTACGTCCGCAACGGCCCCAACCCGCGCTTCTCTCCGATCGGGAGCTACCTCTACCCGCTCGACGGCGACGGGATGCTGCACCGCGTCGAGATCTCCGAGGGCCGGGCCCGCTACACCAACCGCTTCGTCCGCACGCCGATGGTGGAGGCGGAGGAGCAGGCAGGGCACGCGATCTGGCCGGGCCTGTCCACGCTGTGGCGGCCCGGTGCCGACGAGGTCGGCCCGGCCCTGGCCGGGACGATGCGCCAACTCCCGGACGTCAACGTCGTCCGACACGGCGGCAGGCTGCTGGCCCTGGCCGAGTGCGACCAGCCCTACCGCATGGGCCCGCAGCTGCAGACCCTGGGCCGGGAGTCCTTCGGCGGGCAGGTCCCGGCCGGGATCTGCGCCCACCCCAAGATCGATCCGCGGACCGGTGAGATGGTCGCGTTCTGCTACAACTTCGCGCCCCCGTTCCTGACCTGGACCGTGATCGGCCCGGACGGGACCGGCACGCCGCCACGGCCGGTCGAGGGTGTCGAACAGCCGTCGATGATCCACGACATGGCGATCACCGAGCGGTACCTGGTGCTCGTGGTGGCGCCGCTGTTCTTCGACATCGCCGAGGCGATGAGGGGCGGCTCCATGTTGCAGTGGCGCGAGCAGGTCGGCACCCGGATCGCGCTGGTCCCGCGGGACGGCGGCCCGGTGCGCTGGTGCGAGGACGAGGCGTTCTGGATGTGGCACGCCGCCAACGCCCACGACGCGAAGGACCCGGTCGACGGATCCGACGTCGTGGTGCTGGACTACTCCGAGTGGTCGCGGCCGTACCCGATCGCGCCGGGCGCCCGGGTCGATCCGCACCTGGCCCGGGCGGTCATCGACCCGGCGGCGGGCACGGTGCGCCGCGAGGTCCTCTCCGACGTCGTCGTGGAGTTCCCCCGCGTCGACGACCGCCTGCTCGGCCGCGACCAGCCGGTGTCGGCGTTCGCGCTGCGGACGGACCGGCCGCAGTCGCACCCGGACGTGTGGGACGCGATCGCCTGGCACGACACTCGCACCGGGGCGATCACCCGGTGGGAGCCGACCGACCTGGCGGTCGGGGAGCCGGCGTTCGCCCCGGACCCGTACTCGTCGGCTCCCGACCGCGGCTGGTGGCTCACCCTCGCCACCCGGCTCGACGACGGCACGTCGAGCCTGCTGGTCATCCCCGCGGCGGACCCGGCCTCGGGACCGGTCGCCACGATCCGGATGCCGGTCCGGGTCCCCCTGGGCCTGCACGGCAACTGGCTGCCGACCTCGTGAGCGTGGGCGGCGGGACGTACTCGAGGCAGGGCGGCGCGACCGCCCTGCCTCGTCCGCGTCGGTACCGGAGGAGATCGCCGGCCCGACCTGCTCGACACCTGAGGGACCCGAGCACCGGCGGGCCTCGCTGCAGCGGGATCTCGGTTCCTGCCGCGGCCTCCGAGCGGGGCCCGATGATGCGCCGTTCCGCCTCGGTGATCCGGAGGTCGCTGATGGAGGCCTCGCGGCGGGACATCAGTCCGTGCTCGTCGAACTCCCAGTTCTCGTTGCCGTAGCTGCGGTACCAGTCGCCCGCGGCGTCGCGGCACTCGTACCGGAAGCGCACGGCGATGCGGTTGTCCGCGAAGGTCCACGGCGACTTGCGCAGGGCGTGGTCCAGCTCGCGTTCCCACTTCTCGGTCAGGAAGTCCACGATCTGCTCGCGGCCGCGCAGGAACCGGTCGCGGTTCCGCCACACCGAGTCCTCGGGTGTAAGCCGGCGACACGGGGCCCCCGGTCGACCGGCTCCGCTACGGGCTCAGCCGCCGGTGCGTCCGCCGAGGTGCGCGGCGAAGTGGCGTTCCATCGCGCGGTAGAACCGGATCTGGTTCTCCGGGTTCTCGAAGCCGTGCCCCTCGTCGTCGGCCACCAGGTACTCGACGGGCACACCGCGCCCGCGCAGCGACGCGACGATGTTGTCCGACTCCGCCTGGGGCACCCGGGCGTCGTTGGCGCCCTGGACGACGAGCAGCGGGGTGCGGATCCGGTCGACCATGGTGATGGGCGACCGGGCCAACAGGTCGGCCTCCTGCTCCGGGACGTCCGGGTCGCCGCCGTAGCGATACCAGTTGTTGACCAGGCCGTGCCTCGCGAACTCGGGGACCGCGCGCATGAACTCCACGAGGTTGGAGATGCCGACGTAGTCCACGGCCGCCGCGAAGTGGTCCGGTGTCACGGTGACCGCGACGAGTGCCGCGTAGCCGCCGTAGGACCCGCCGTAGATCCCGATCCGTTCCGGGTCCGCGATGCCCTCGGCCACGGCCCAGTCCGCGGCGTCGATGAGGTCGGTGTGCATCGCGCCCGCCAGCTCGCCCACGGCCGCGGTGAGGTGGCGGCGCCCGTAGCCGGTGGAGCCGCGGAACTCGACCTGCAGCACGGCGTGGCCGCGGTTGGCGAGGAACTGGGCCTGCGGGTCGTAGCCCCAGGTGTCGTGCGCCCAGGGCCCGCCGTGGACGAGCAGCACGAGGGGCAGCCGCCGGGGGTGGACGTGGACCGGCAGCGTCAGGAACCCGTGCAGGGGGAGCCCGTCGCGCGCCGCGAACCCGACCGCCGTCATCGGCGCGAGGTCGGCGGGGTCGAGGTGCGGGTACGGGCGGAACAGCACCCGGCTCTGCTTCGTCTCGCGGTCGTGGAGCCAGGTCACGGCGGGTTCGCGGTCGTGGATGAACGCGGCGATCCAGTACCGCTCGGACTCGTCCGACGACACGGTGCCCAGGACCCCGTCGGAGAGCGCCGACAGCTCGGCGTAGACCTCGGCGAACTCGGGGTCGACCACCTCGATGTGCGGTCGGTCGCCCACGAAGCGGGCGGCGAGGACCTCCCCGGTGCGCCTGCTGGTGAACACGATCGGGGGCAGCCGCGAATCGAGTGCCCCGAGGGCGCACAGGTCGTGTCCCTCGACGGCGGCGACGACGGTCTGCTCGCCGGTGGCGCGGTCGATGCGGACCAGCCGCAGGTCGTCGGAGTCCTGGTAGGAGCCGAGGAGCAGGCCCTGCCCGTCCGGCGTCACGTACTGGGGCACCGCGCCGTACGGGTGCTCCGCCCCGCCCACGCGGTACAGCGGCCGCAGCTCCCCGCCCGGGTCGACGGCGGAGAAGACCGTGGTCCCGTCGTCGGTCAGCCTGCTGTGGAAGGCGGGCTCGCCCCTGCGGTCGGTCAGGACGGTCTCGCCCGGGCTCGGCTGCTCCAGGTGCAGGGTGGTCTCGCCCGTCGCCACGTCGACGCGGAAGCGGTCCAGGTAGAGCGGCCGCTTGTTCATCACCACGAGGATGCTGCCCGGGACCCCCTCCAGGGCCTCGAAACCGAACACCCGCGACCCCGGCGGCAGCGGGGTGAGGTCGACCGCGGGCTCCGTCGGGGCCTCGAGGTCGACGCGGTAGAGGTGCCAGTCCTCGTTGCCGTCGGTGTCCTGCTCGTACAGCAGCCAGCGGGGGTCGTCGGTCCAGTGGTACTTGCCGATCCCGCGGCGGGTGTCGTGCGTGACGCACACCGCGTCCTCGTGCTCCTCGTCGATCCCGCGGACCCACACGTTGCGCCGCCCGTCCTTCGGGGCCAGGTACGCGATCCGGGTCCCGTCCGGGGAGAGCGAGGCCCCGGCGAACACCGGGTCGGAGAAGAAGTCCTCGACGTCGATCAGCTTCGGTTCCATGTGTGGTCCTCTCAGGACAGGGTGAAGGTGGGCGGCCCGAGCGGGGGCTGCGAGGTGTTGGCGACCCGGTAGGTCTCGAGCCACGGCGCCGGGGTGCCGGGCTGGGCCGTGTCGTCGGCCGGGTCGTCGAGGGCGAGGTCGAGGCGCGCCGCCTGCACGGTGACCGCCTCCTGGGTGTGGGTGGGCAGCCAGTCGTTGCTGAACGGGATGCCGGGCTGCACGGTCCCGACCTCGACCGCGAGCGAGTGGCCCGCGGCCAGCGTCCAGTCCGTCGCCTTCAGCTCCAGGTCGGTCCGCCCCGGCCGCAGCTGCGAGACCTGCTGGTTCATCAGTACCGCGGTGCCGTCCGGTGCGACGTCGTGGAGCCGGACCATCACGGTCCCGTGGCCCTGTGCGGTGAGCGCCATGCGGGGCGTGCCGGTGACCCGGGCCGGCGCCGCCAGCGGCTCGGAGCGGGTGAGGTAGCTGCTCCCCAGCACGCCGTCGTCGGTGTACCCGCCGCCGCCGACCTCCAGGCTCGCGGTGCGGTCGACCACGGGCCAGGTGTCCTGGGCGCGCCAGGCACCGGTGCTGTCCTCGATCGCGACGTTCGGGTACGCGACGGTCGGCGCGACGCCCCGGAGGTGCTGGTCGTAGAAGGCGAACACCTCGTCGTACCAGCCCTCGCGGCCCATCTCGAGCCGCCCGTCGGCGGTGCGCTCGCCGCCGCGCTTGTGGTCCCACTGACCGAGCCAGGCCCGCTCGGGACCCTGGTGGTTGTCCAGGAACTCGGCCATGGCCTCGGGCTCGGTGTTCCACTCCAGGAAGCCCTGGGTCACGAACAGCGGGGTGGTGCTGCCCGCGGCCTGGGCGGCGAGGTCACGGGGGCCCCACGTCGCCTCCGTCGGGTCCATGTAGGCGGCCGTGTTGAGCACCGCGCACTCCGGGTGCGGCCCGGTGGGGCCGTCGTAGCCGGCGTTGGCGAGGTAGCGCGGGTCGTCGTCGGGCATCTGCGGCAGCGTGGCGAGCGAGTTGTACACGTTCGCGACAGAGGTGGTCGTGGAGCGTGGCACCCCGCCGGAGCGCATGTTCTGCTGGACGTCCCAGATCGGTTCCATCGCGACGACGCCCTTGAGCGCCGGATGGTTCAGGTTGCTCCCGACGAGCGCGGTGACGGCGTCCTGGGACTTGCCGTACATGCCGACCGACCCCGTGGAGAAGGGCTGCGCGGCGGCCCAGTCGATCGCGGCCCGCACGTCGGCCCGGTCACCGGGCCCGCCGAGCGGTTCGAGACAGCCCGTGGAGCCGCCGTAGCCGCGGCTGTCGACCATCACGAGGCCGTAGCCGCGCTCGAGCAGCCCGCCCTCACGGACGAGGTCGCCGAAGCGGTCCGACGGGCCGGTGTGGGCGAAGCCCTCGACCGCGAGCTGCCCGGAGTGTCCGAAGTAGGCGCTCGTGGACACGATGAGCGGCACCTTCGCGCCCTCGGGCAGGTCCTCCGGCAGCAGGACGTCGGCGTGCAGCTCCACGCCGTCGGCCGTCGGGAAGTAGTGCTGGGTCCATTCCGCGCCCTCGGGGACGCGGTCGTTCCGGGCGTGCGTGACGCCGTCGGTCGCGGTGGCGACGGCGGCGGGTGCCTCCGTCGCGGAGGTGCATCCGGCCACCACCCCCGCGGTGAGTACGAGTGCCGCGATCGCGGCCTTGCGTCGAGTCCTCATCGGTTCTCCCTGGCTGTGTCTCCACCCGATGAGAGACCGTGCCGCTGCGGCATGGTCAAGCCGGGAGGAGGACGGCCAGGTCCGGGACGGGTCGAGGTGGGCATGACCCGCACGCTAGGAGCGCCGGCCGGTGGCCCGGATCGGTCGACGGCCCGGGGTCGCCGGGTCCGAAGTCGGAGAGGTCCCCGACTTCGGACTCAGGAGCCCGGCGCGGTCACCGCTCGGCGCGCTCCGGCAGCCGACCACGCGTCTTGGCCAGGCTCGCCACCGTGGCGACCGTGATGGCCGCCGCGATCACGACGAGCGAGAGCCAGGTCGGGATCTCGGGCACCCAGAGCAGCGGCTCGCCGCCGTTGACGAACGGCAGCTCGTTGACGTGCAGGGCGTGGAAGATCAGCTTGACGCCGATGAAGGCGAGGATGAACGCCAGCCCCTGGGCGAGGTAGACCAGCCGCTCGAGCACCCCGCCGAGCAGGAAGTACAGCTGGCGCAGGCCCATCAGCGCGAAGGCGTTGGCGGTGAAGACGATGTACGCCTCCTCGGTGAGGCCGTAGATCGCCGGGATGGAGTCGACGGCGAAGACCAGGTCCACGAAGCCGATCGCGACGACGGTGATGAACAGCGGCGTGACCATGCGCCGCCCGTTCTCCCGGGAGAACAGCTTGTCCGTGCGGAAGTCGTCGGTGACCGGCAGGACCTTGCGCGCCCAGCGGGTGACGGCGTTGTCACCGGGGTCCTTGCTGTCGTCGTGCCGGAGCTGCTGCCAGGCCAGCACCAGCAGCAGCGCGCCGAACAGGTAGAAGATCCAGGAGAAGTTCTCGATCAGCGCCGCGCCCGCGGCGATGAACCCGCCGCGCATCACCAGCGCGATCACGATGCCGATGAGCAGCACCTTCTGCTGGTACGCCTTCGGCACGGCGAACCCGCTCATGACCAGCAGGAACACGAAGAGGTTGTCGACCGACAGCGCCTTCTCGGTGAGGTACCCGGCGAAGTACTCGCCGCCGAAGTCCCAGCCGCTCACCATGCCGATGCCCACGCCGAACAACAGCGCGAGTCCGATGTAGAAGGCCGACCAGACCGCCGACTCGCGGACGGTGGGTTCGTGCGGGGTGCGCACGTGGGCGACGAACTCGAACACGAAGAAGGCGATCGTCACGCCGAGGGTGACGAGCCAGACCCAGACAGGGATGTTCACGAGGACTCCGAGGCACGGTGCTGTGCCCAGGTCTCCCCCTACCCGCGAGCGGGCCGGGCGCGCCGGATCGTGCACATCCACGATCGTGCTGACGACGTGCGCCGTGTCGGGATACTCCCCTGAGTGATCCCCACCGTAAGGGACATCCCGCCCACGCGCCCCCTCGGCGTCGGCGAATGCGACGTACGTCAACTGCGGCGATGAGTTCGGCCGGGCCGTGCGGTCCACCTCCCCATGGGCACCCTCAGCTATGCGATGAGCATGTCCCTCGACGGCTACGTCGAGGACGAGCACGGCGGCTTCGCCTTCGCCGAGCCGGACGAGGAGGTGCACCGCTTCGCCAACGACCAGACCCGGGAGACGGCGGCGCTCCTGATGGGCCGCGGCCTCTACGAGGTCATGGAGGAGTTCTGGACGGCGCCGGAGCGGGCCGACGGGGACGAGGTGGAGGCGGAGTTCGCCCGGCTGTACGCCGCGACGCCGCGGATCGTGTTCTCCGACTCCCTGGAGTCGGTCCCGCCCGGGTGCCGGTTGGTGCGCCGCGCCGACGCGGTCGACGAGGTGGTCCGGCTCAAGAAGGAGACCGACGGCGACCTGTCCGTCGGCGGCGCCGCGTTGGCGGCGTCGCTGCTGGACCTGATCGACGAGTTCCGGCCGAACGTGGTGCCCGCCTTCGCAGGCGGCGGCACGCCGTACTTCCCGCGGGGCGCCGACCTGCGGCTGCGCCTGGTCGAGCAGCGCACCTTCGGCGGCGGCACGGTGTACCTGCGGTACGCCCGGATCGGCTGACGGCGGCTACCCGCGCACCTCGACCCGCCCGTCGTGCTCGTCGAGGACGTAGACCCGCGACGCCCGCGCCCGGTAGAGCCGGAACTGCGCCGCGCCGGTGACGTCCCGCTCGCTCCACGACGCGATGCCCTGCTCCTGCGTGCGCCCGTTGTAGACGGCGAGGGCGTCGGCGCGGTCGTCCGCGCCGACCTCCTCGGCCTCCGCCTCGACGTAGACCGCCGCCGCCCCGCCGACGACGACCGAGGAGTCGAAGACGACGATGCCCACCGCGGACCGGCCCGCGATGTTGGTGGAGTGGCGCGCGCCCGGGCGCGACACCCATACGAAGTCCGAGTGGTCGCGCACCGCGAACCACACCGGGGTGGCCCACGGCCGCCCGTCGCCGTCGGCGGTGGCCAGCGTCAGGTAGGCGTTCGCGGCCAGCACCCGCCGAGCCTCGTCCGTCGCCGTGCCCGCGTCCGTGTCCGTGCCCGCACCCTGCTCGACCGCCATGGTCCCGCCTCCCTCGCCGGCAGCGCCGTCACGGGGCAGACGTTCGGGGCGGGGGGAACTCATCGGTCCGCTCGTCCGGGCCGGCTCACCGCCGGGCGGCCAGGTGGGCCTCCCACTCCGGTGTCGCGCGGCCGAGGGCCACCGCGTGGGTCATCCGCAACGTCGTGGCCAGCCACACCAGGACGTCGTGCAGGCGCAGCCGGGTCCTCGCTCGGCCGGGCGGTGGCGAGCACGAGCACGGACTCGTCGCCACAGACGTG
>NZ_JACBXB010000878.1 GCF_013870575.1 Pseudonocardia pini | reverse complement strand
GGAGGCGCGATGCTCACGGCGGTCCGGCTCGGCAGGGCCAGCCCGCACCCCAGCTCGAGCACCCGGGCCCCCATCGGGACGGCACCCGACACGGCCCGGGCGAGCTCGACCCCGGCGGGCCAGGGCTCGGCCCAGTAGGGCGGGTCCTGGCCGTCGAGACCGAAGTTCAGCTCGTAGAGCCGGGCCATCGCGTCCCGCGGGTGGACCAGGTCGATCCGCCCGTGGGGCAGCTCGATCGAGCTCCGGTCGAGCCCGTGCAGACCCGTCGGCACCTCCGGTGCGGCGGGGTCGGCCTGCGCAGGCCGGGGGCTCACGTCCGCACCCGTCCGCGGGCCGGGAGGTCCCGGTCGGAGGGACGGGCAGGTCGGGACGACACGTCGGTCCTCGGTTCCCCCGGGCGACGCCCGGTGTCGGTGCCCGGCGCGACGGTCGCGACCGGGGTGTGGCTACTGCTGGACGAACTCGCGCAAGGGCCCCGAACGCGCGGGATGGCGCAGCGCGTTCATCGTGCGTTCCTCGATCTGGCGGATCCGCTCGCGACTGACGCCGTAGCGCACGCCGATCTCCTGGTGGGTGTGCCGCCGCCCGTCGACGAAGCCGAACCGTAGCCGCACGATGCTCGCCTCGCGTGCCGGGAGGGTGGCGAGCACCGTCGCGACCTGACGACGGCAGGCCTCGGCCACCGCGAGCAGCTGGGGGTCGGAGGCCCGCGGGTCCACCAGGATGTCGCCGACGGTGGTGGCGCCCGACTCGTCGAGCGGCAGGTCGAGCGAGATCGGGGTGCGGGCGTGGTCGAGCAGCTGTGCGACCACGTGGGTCGGCAGACCGAGCTGGGCGCCGATCTCCGCGACGGTGGGGTTGCGGTCGAGCTCCTGGGTCAGCCGCCCGCGGGTGCCGACCACCTGGACCAGCTGTGCGGCCCGGTTGGCGGGCAGCCGGATCGTGCGGGACTGCTCGGCGCGGGCCCGGCCGATGCCCTGGCGGATCCACCACGTCACGTACGTCGAGAACTTGTACCCGCGGGTGTGGTCGAACTTGGCGACGGCCCGCATCAACCCGACGTTGCCCTCCTGGATCAGGTCCAGCAGCGTGACACCCACCGTGGGGTAGCGCCGGGCGATCGACACCACGAGCCGCAGGTTGGCGGCGATCAGCGCCTCCCGTGCCCGGTCGCCGTCCCGGACCAGCCCGCGGAGGTCGCGGCGCAGCGCGGCGGAGGCGACGTCCAGGCCCGCGAGCCGCTCCCCGGCGAGCACGCCCGCCTCGATGCGGGTACCGAGCCCGACCTCCTCCGCCGCGGTGAGCAGCGGGATGCGCCCGATGCGGTCGAGGTAGGCGCGGACGGCGTCGGGCACCGCCGTGAGGAGGGGTACGACACGGGAAGGGTCGACGTCGTCGGCGGCCCCTCCCGCTGTTCTGGGGGCGCCCCGGGGCCTGCCGAGCGTCCGAGGCGCAACGGGTCGCGCGGGTGCCGGACGGGCGGGTGCGGGACGGGCGGACATGCGGACTCCCTCGTGCCGGTGGCTCGGCTCGTTCGTGGATGTCCGAGGCCTACAGGCGGGCACCGCTGCCCTTTCGACGCTACGGCGTCCCCCGCGGTCTGTCGACCAGCGCAGGCCGCGTCAGGGCAGGTAGACGCCCATCGCCTCGTACCCGTCGCCCTCCTCGCGCAGCGCGAACGCCACCCGGTCCGAGGTCCGCAGGCTCTGGAAGCCCCCGCCGTCGATCTGGTCCCGGCGGACGACGACCTCGGTGCCGTCGTCGCAGACGATGATGCCGGTCCCGGTTTGTGGGTCGAACCAGCTGACCGTTCCTGTCGCCATGACGCGTCGCCTCCTGTGCCGGCCGTGGGGATTCGTGGATCGGGCGACCGGGGGCAGGGCCCCGTCTCGAGAACTGGTGTACGTCGACGGTACGCCCTGGCGACACCCTGCGGAACCGCTCGGGACCGGGCGGGCCCACCGTCTCAGGTACCGGCGCGCACCATCCTGACGTGCGGGATCCCGTCCTCGTCGAACTCCGCACCGGTCGCCTCGAACCCGAACCGCTCGTACAGCCCGCGCGCGGAGGTCTGCGCGTCGAGAACGGCGGGT
>NZ_JACBXB010000877.1 GCF_013870575.1 Pseudonocardia pini | reverse complement strand
GCTCGAGGACGTCCCCGCCCTGGTGGCGCTCGTCTCAGCCTGATCCGGCCACCTCCGGGAACCAGCCCTCGGGGACGGCTCCGGGCCGAAACAGCGCCTCCTGGGTCAGGCTCGCGACGAGGGCGCCGTCGGCGGTCCGCACGGTCCCGTCGTACCAGCCGCGACCACCGGCGACGACGCGCGGGACGAGGTCGAGGAGGACCCACTCGTCCGCCCGGACCGGCCGATGGAACCAGAGGGCGTGGTCCAGGCTGGGTCCGGTCACCGACCCGGTGCGGTCGTGCAGGCCGAGCAGGCCGCTGGAGAAGTCCGAGAGGTAGGTCAGCGCGCACGCGTGCCGCACGGGCGAGTCGCCGAGCGGATCGGTGCACCGGGCCCAGAACCTGGGCGGGAAGCCGGGTGGTCCGTCCGCGTCCGGGAACCGCGCCTCGGCCGACAGCATCCGGTGGAGCCCGCGGACGGGGAGCCCGGCCGGGTCGGGGACCGGCGACGCCGGCGCGAGGTCCAGGTCGCACCCGGCCCCCGCCGGCACCTGGAAGGACGCCGACAGGGTGAACACGACGCGGCCGTGTTGGCGCACCACCACCCTGCGGGCGGAGAAGGAGCGCCCGTCCCGGTCCCGCTCGACCTGGAGGTCGAGCGGCTCCGCGGCGGTGGCGCCTGCGACGAAGTAGCCGTGCAGCGAATGCGGGTGCCGACCCTCGGCGACGGTGTCCGCGGCCGCCCACAGCGCCTGCGCCGCCACCTGCCCACCGAAGAGCGTGTAGGGCGACTCGTCGAAGACGCACGTGGTGCGGTAACGGTCCGGTCCGACCGCCTCGAGGTCCAGCAGTTCGGCGAAGGACGGCAGGGTGCCGCGCAGAGTCACCCGCTGACCATACCCATCGTCAGAAGTCCGGCACCAGACCCACGAATCTCCTGCAAGATATGGTGCACGGACCGTCAGAGAATTACTCTCCGGTCGAATCCCTCCGTCACGACGAAGTGAGGAACCATGAGTCGGCCGAGTCCGGTGCCGTCCCCCTCCCTCGCCCGCCGCGCGGCCGTCGCAGGCCTGCTGGGCACGATGATCGAGTCCTACGACTTCGCCGTCTACGCCTATCTCGTGGTCTACACGGCGCCGTTGTTCTTCCCGTCCGGCGACCCGGTCACCGCCGTGCTGGCCTCGCTGCTGGTGTTCGCGGCCGGGTTCGTGGCCCGCCCGCTCGGCGGCCTGTTCTTCGGCCGCATGGGCGACCGGCTGGGGCGCAGGCACACCCTCGTCGTCACCGTGACGCTGATGGGCGTCGCCACGTTCGCGATGGGCGTCCTGCCCACCCACGCCGCCATCGGCGTCGCGGCACCGGTCCTGCTCGTCGTCCTCCGGTTGCTCCAGGGCTTCTCCGCGGGCGGTGAGCTGATGGGCTCGGCGACGTTCGTCGCCGAGTACAGCACGAAGGGTCGGCGCGGCCTGTTCAACGCGATGACCCCGCTCGGCTTCTCGATCGGCGTGGCCGTGGCGCCCGCGGTCGTGGCCCTCGCGACCGTCGTGTCCGCGGACGGCATGGCGACCTGGGGCTGGCGCCTGCCGTTCCTGGTCTCCCTGCCGCTGACGGTCCTGTGCCTGGTCTACCGCCTCCGGCTCGAGGACTCCCCCGAGTTCCGGGCCCTCGCCGCCCGCGCGGAGATCCCGAACGCGCCGGTCCGCGAGGTGCTGCGTGACCACCGGCCCGCGCTGCTCCGGGTCATCGCCCTGTCGTTCACCGTGGGGCTGGTGGGGTACACGACGTCGGCCTACCTCCCCATCTACCTGCAGACGACGGCGGGGCTACCCCCGGGCACCGTGTCCCTCGTCGCCGCGATCGCCCTGTTCCTCGCCCTGCCGTTCGCGGTGGTCAGCGGGTTGGCCGTGGACCGGTTCGGGAAGCGGGCGGTGCTGGTCACCGTGCTGCTGGTCAGTGCGGTGACGATCTTCCCGATCATGTTCGTGATGGGTCGCGCGGGGGCGCCGATCGTGGCGGTCGGCGCGGCGTTCTGGTTCGTGGTCGGGCTGGCGGGCGCGGCACCTCCCCCGGCCTACGCCGCCTTCACCGGGCTGTTCCCGGCGCGCGTCCGCTACACCGGTGCCGC
>NZ_JACBXB010000876.1 GCF_013870575.1 Pseudonocardia pini | reverse complement strand
ACGCGGCCGCGGACCTCTCCGACGACCCGGACGACTGACCTGTGCGCGGCGATAGTCGCTCCAGCGACTATCGCCACTCACGACCGACGGGCCCGCCTCCCACGACCGGGGGACGGGCCCGTCGCCGTTCTCAGAAGGGGAGGCGGCGCCAGAGGGGGTCGAGCTCGCGGACCTTCAGCATCCGCATGAGCGCCAGCATCACCGGGCCGCCGACGACCACCCCGGCGACCAGGACGAGCCAGGCGGTGCCCGCCGTCGTCCCCAGCCAGGCCTGCAGCCCGGCGCCGACGAGGTAGGCCACGATCCCGCCGACCAGGGAGGCGACGAGCGTGCGCCAGAGCGTGGAGAGCACCTCGCGGCTGCGGACGTGCCCCAGCCGTCGCGCGATCACCCACTGCCCCAGGATCGCGCCCACCACGAACGACAGGCTGTTCGCCGCGACGAGCCCCAGCACGACGTCCTCCGGCGCCAGCAGCACCGGGGAGAGCAGCAACAACGGGATCTTGACGACGACGATCGCGACCATGATCAAGGTCGGCGTCCGGCTGTCCGTCATCGCGTAGAAGACCCGCAGCTGCAGCAGGGTGATCGCGTACGGCAGGAGCCCGAAGGCCGACCACGCGAGCGCGGTGCCGAGCTTCGCCGCGCCGCCGCCCGCGTTGCCCGCGCCGAGTGAGAACAGCGCGATCCCGACCTCCGTGCCGAGGAAGGTCAGCAGGGCCGAGATCGGGACGAGGAAGACCGTCGAGAGCCTGCTGCCGAGCGAGAGGTCGGAGACGACGGCGTCGAACCGGTTCTCCGCCGCCGCCCGGCTCATCCGGGGCATCAGGGCGGTGAGCAGCGAGACCCCGAGGACGCCGTACGGGACCTGCAGGAGCAGCCAGGCGTTCGAGTAGATGGCGTAGGCGCCCGGGTCAGCGGCGGTCGCGACCCGGGTGGTGACGATCAGCCCGGCCTGTCCCACCAGCACGTACGCGACGACCCACAACGCCAGCCCGCCCGCCGACGACAGCCGTGGGTCCCAGCCCCACAGGGGCTTGAGCGACACCCCGGCGCGGCGGATGGCGGGCAGCAGCACGAGGGCCTGGACCGCGATGCCGAGTGTGGTCCCCAGGCCCAGGACCAGCAGTTTCGTGTCCCCCATCCGCACCGGGTCGAGGCTGATCTCACCCGGTACCAGGACGTACACGACCAGCACGCCGAACATCACGACGTTGTTCAGCACCGGGGCCCACGCGAACGCCGCGAACCGGCCCTTGCTGTTGAGGATCGCGCCGAACAGCGCCCCGATGCCGTAGAAGAAGATCTCCGGCAGCAGCAGCACGGCGAACGCGGTGGTCAGCTCGGGGTTGGCGGTCTCCGTGGTCGCGCTGCCCACGTAGAGGCTGACCAACGGGCCCGCGGCGAGTACCGCGACCAGGGTCGCCACCAGCAACGCGGTGCCCGCCATCGTGAGGAGCCGACGGGTGTAGGCCTCGCCGCCGTCCGCGTCCTCGGACTGGGCGCGGACCAGCAGCGGGATCATGACGCTGGTCAGCACGCCGCCGATGAGGAACTCGTAGACGATGTTCGGCAGCGTGTTGGCCACCGTGTAGGAGCTGTTGACCAGGCCGAACGACAGCACCGCGACCAAGGCGATCTGCCGCAGGAAGCCCGTCACCCGGCTCGCCAGGTTCGCGACGGCCATCATCGAGCTCGACCGCAGCAGGGACGGGGCCTTCGGTGCGGGCTCCGGCTCCGGCTTGCCGAGGTCGACCGTGACCGGGTCGAGGATCTCGGTCGGCCGGTCGAGCGGGGCCATCAGCTCGGTGGGGTCGTCGAAGTTGCCGCCCGGGACCCGCTGCCACGGCGGCGGCACGGGTCGGCGGTCCGGCCCGGGGCTCACGGCGCTCGGGCGTGGGGGTGGTCCGGGGCGGGGCCCGGGTTGCGGGCTGCCGGGGCGACGACCGGGGGGCTGCTCGGGCCTGCCGCCCGGCGGTCCCCACCCCTGGTAGCGGGACCGGTCCGGGGGGCGGCCGCCGCTGCGGGACGCCGGGGGTCCGGGCCCGCCGGGCAGCGGCGCTCCCGGCAGGCCCGGACCCCCGGCGTCCCGCAGCGGCGGGGCGAGGTCGTCGGC
>NZ_JACBXB010000875.1 GCF_013870575.1 Pseudonocardia pini | reverse complement strand
GTTGATGCGGGTTTCTGTGGTGATGGGGTCTCCTCGGTCTCCTGCACGACCGCGCGGCACTCCGCGCAGCCGGGCAGGTGGGCGATCATCTCGGGCTCCTCGTCGGGCTCCAGGACGTGGAGGGCCCAGGCGACGGCGTGGTGGGTCTGCGCGCAGGGCGGCTGGGGCGTGGTCATCCCGCCACCCCCTCGAACCCCGTGACCGGACCCAGGACCGACCGCAGCCGGGCGAGCCCGGTGAACATGCGCGACTTCACCGTCCCGAGCGGGACGCCGGTCAGCGCCGCGACCTCCCGCTGTGTGTACCCGCCGAAGTAGGCGAGGGCGAGGGCCTGGCGCTGCTCGTCGGGCAGCCCGCCCAACGCCGTCCGCACCTGTCCGGCGACGACGGCGCCGAGCGCCTGGACGTCCGAGCCCGGACCGGCGGGGAACGCGAGGTCGTCCCCGGCGTCGGTGGAGACGGTCCTGCGACGGATCCGGCTCTCGCGCCGGACCGCGTCGACGGCCCGGTGGTGGACGACGGTGAGCAGCCAGGTGGCGAAGGCACCCCGCTCGGCGTCGAACCGGCCCGGGTCCCGCCAGAAGGCGAGGAAGGCCTCCTGCACGACGTCCTCCGCCAGTTGCTCGTCCACGCAGATCCGCCGGGCGAGGGCCCACGCGGGCCTGCCGTACCGGTCGTACAGCTCACCGAGGGCCTGTTCGTCCCCGGCGCGCACGCGGGCGGCGAGGCCCGCGTCGACCGCTCTCACGGTCGATGCGGCCCCGGCCCCATCGGCGACGTCCGCCACCAGTACGTCCCTCACCTCTCGTCTTCGGCCCCGCCCAACGATCGGTTCGCCGGGTCCGATCCCTGATATCTGCATCACAACCGACCGGGGGATCACCCATCCTCGCAGGTCGGACACACCCGACAGGGGAGCCGGCACCACCCGTCCGGGTTAACGCCACTGATCCGCTGGGCGGAGAACGTCCCCCGACCCGTCACATCTTGGCGACACGCTCGTTTTTCCGCACGACGGACCACGCGGTGCAAGAACGAGGAGCGAAGATGCGCGACCAGCCCATGATCATCCGTGAAGGAGCCCTGTTCGAGCTCGTCACACCCGATGCGGCGCCGGTCCCGGTGCGGGTCGAGCTGTCCTACTCCAGCCGGGACCCCTACGCGGTGCAGGCCTCCTTCCGGACGGGGCAGGGTAGCCCGGTCGACTGGGTCTTCGCCCGCGACCTGCTCGCGGACGGCCTGCTCGCCCCGGCGGGCACCGGTGACGTCCGGGTGAAGCCGCTCCTCGGTGGCGGTCGGGACGAGGAGCGCGTCGAGGTCGAGCTCGCCTCCCCCTCCGGACACGCGGTGTTCACCACCCAGGCGCGTCCGCTCGCCGAGTTCCTCGACCGCACCTTCGAGCTCGTGCCCGCGACGAGCGAGTACTCCTGGCTCGACTTCGACGCCGCGCTCGACCAGCTCCTCGCCCCCAACACGAGCGACGGCGCCCGCGATTGACGCTGCCCGCACCCGCGGGCCGGAGCGCTCCCTCCGGCCCGTTCGTGCAGGTGGCAGGCCCGCCACGCGGCAAACGGGGGGTCGATTTGGAGGCCCCCGGGGGCCTACGCTAATGTTCTTCATGTCGGAGCGAACAGCCCCGACAGCCCCGGGAAACCGGGAGCATGCGGACGTAGCGCAGCTGGTAGCGCATCACCTTGCCAAGGTGAGGGTCGCGGGTTCGAATCCCGTCGTCCGCTCGGAGGAAACCTCGTATTCACTGCCTGGGCCTCCAGGTTCCGATCTCCGAGACACCATCCGGAATCATCGGGCGGAGTGGCCGAGTGGTTTAGGCAAGGGCCTGCAAAGCCCTGTACGCGGGTTCGATTCCCGCCTCCGCCTCGGGCGATTAGCTCAGTGGGAGAGCGCTTCCTTGACACGGAAGAGGTCACTGGTTCAATCCCAGTATCGCCCACCACCCGACACAGGCCCCCTGGACACAGGGGGCCTTCGGCGTTCTCGGGGCAGGTGCGTGGCCGGCGGGGACCCGCTCAGGCGCAGGAGCCGCCGCAGTCCCGGATGAACTCGGCGGTCGCGCCGAGGGTCCCGAGCGGCCCCTCCATCAGCCCCAGCAGCATGATCGCAGC
>NZ_JACBXB010000874.1 GCF_013870575.1 Pseudonocardia pini | reverse complement strand
TCGATGTTTGATGTCGGCGGCGACCTACTCTCCCACACCCTGGCGAGTGCAGTACCATCGGCGCTGGAGGGCTTAGCTTCCGGGTTCGGGATGGGACCGGGCGTTCCCCCTCCGCCATAACCACCGACAACACTATTCAACTATCCCCCCAACATCGCCCATCACAAGGCGATACTCGGGGGCCGAACACCAACCACGCCCCGAAACCGGGACAAAATGGTTGTGTGCTCAGGGTCACACAGTGGATGCGAACAACATGTTGTGGCAAGCCCTCGGCCTATTAGTACCAGTCAACTCCACCCCTCACAGGGCTTCCATCTCTGGCCTATCAACCCAGTCGTCTACTGGGAGCCTTAACCACGCAAGGTGGTGGGAGACCTCATCTTGGAACGAGCTTCCCGCTTAGATGCCTTCAGCGGTTATCCCTTCCGAACATAGCCAACCAGCCATGCCCCTGGCGGGACAACTGGCACACCAGAGGTTCGTCCGTCCCGGTCCTCTCGTACTAGGGACAGCCTTCCTCAAGTCTCCTGCGCGCGCGGCGGATAGGGACCGAACTGTCTCACGACGTTCTAAACCCAGCTCGCGTACCGCTTTAATGGGCGAACAGCCCAACCCTTGGGACCTACTCCAGCCCCAGGATGCGACGAGCCGACATCGAGGTGCCAAACCATGCCGTCGATATGGACTCTTGGGCAAGATCAGCCTGTTATCCCCGGGGTACCTTTTATCCGTTGAGCGACACCCCTTCCACCAGGTGGTGCCGGATCACTAGTCCCGACTTTCGTCCCTGCTCGACCTGTCAGTCTCACAGTCAAGCTCCCTTGTGCACTTACACTCAACACCTGATTGCCAACCAGGCTGAGGGAACCTTTGGGCGCCTCCGTTACTCTTTGGGAGGCAACCGCCCCAGTTAAACTACCCACCAGGCACTGTCCCTGAACCAGATCATGGCCCGAGGTTCAGACACCCAATTCGACCAGAGTGGTATTTCAACAACGACTCCACACCCACTAGCGTGAACGCTTCACAGTCTCCCACCTATCCTACACAAGCCGAACCGAGCACCAATACCAAGCTGTAGTAAAGGTCCCGGGGTCTTTCCGTCCTGCCGCGCGTAACGAGCATCTTTACTCGTAGTGCAATTTCGCCGAGTCTCTGGTCGAGACAGCGCCCAAGTCGTTACGCCATTCGTGCAGGTCGGAACTTACCCGACAAGGAATTTCGCTACCTTAGGATGGTTATAGTTACCACCGCCGTTTACTGGCGCTTAAATTCTCCGCTTCGCCCCGAAGGACTAACAGGTCCTCTTAACGTTCCAGCACCGGGCAGGCGTCAGTCCGTATACATCGTCTTGCGACTTCGCACGGACCTGTGTTTTTAGTAAACAGTCGCTTGGGCCTGGTCTCTGCGACCGGCCATCCCTAGCCCGCAAGGAGCTTCAAGACAACCGGCCCTCCTTCTCCCGAAGTTACGGAGGTATTTTGCCGAGTTCCTTAACCAGAGTTCACTCGATCGCCTCGGTATTCTCTACCTGACCACCTGTGTCGGTTTGGGGTACGGGCCGCAACAGCACTCACTAGAGGCTTTTCTCGACAGCATGGGATCACCCTACTTCGCCTCAATCGGCTACGCATCACCTCTCACCCTTCACGACCCCCGGATTTACCTAGGAATCAGGCTACAGGCTTACACCACGACAACCACCGCGTGGCGAGGCTACCCTCCTGCGTCACCCCATCGCTTGCCTACTACCGAATCGGGTCCCACGCTCCACCACACCCCATCATCCCGAAGGAATCAAAGGGGGTTTCGGATGGTTAGCATCAACGACCTCAGCATGGACGCACTATCACGAGCACGGGAATATCAACCCGTTATCCATCGACTACGCCTGTCGGCCTCGCCTTAGGTCCCGGCTCACCCTGGGCGGAACAACCTGGCCCAGGAACCCTTGGTCATCCGGCGGCAGAGATTCTCACTCTGCATTCGCTACTCATGCCTGCATTCTCACTCGCACACCCTCCACCCCTAGGTCACCCCGAGGCTTCAACGGATGCACGACGCTCCCCTACCCAACAACACGACTACACCACCCCAACCACAAGGACTGGGAGGCGGAT
>NZ_JACBXB010000873.1 GCF_013870575.1 Pseudonocardia pini | reverse complement strand
GCCTTGGCGGCGGTCACGCTCGGGTTCTGGCTGGGTACCGGTTCCGCGGCCCTGCGTGGGCCCTCGGCCGAGCAGGTCCGCGCGGTGTGGATCGGCGGCGTCAGGAGTCGGTGAACTCGGGCGGGCGGCGCTCCAGGAAGGCGCGTGCGGCCTCGGTCTGGTCGGCCGTCTCGGAGGCGGCGATCTGGGTGGAGTTCTCCAGCGCGATGCCGGCGGCGAGGGACCCCGCCTCGAGCTGCGCCCACATCACGTCCTTGGTCATGCGCACCCCGAAGGGACTGTTCGCCACGATCTCGCGCGCCACCGCGAGCGCACTCTCCCGCAGGTCCGCGTCGGGGACCACCCGGGAGACGAGCCCGATCCGGTCCGCCTCCCGCGCGTCGACCACCCGGCCGGTGAGCAGCAGCTCGAACGCCCTCGAGGCCCCGATCAGGCGGGGCAGCAGCCAGCTCACCCCGACGTCCCCTCCGGACAGTCCGATGCGGACGAACGCGTTCCCGAAGCGGGCGGACTCCCCCGCGATCCGGACGTCCGACGCCAGGGCGAGCGCCAGACCGCCCCCCGCCGCAGGCCCGTTGACCGCCGCGACGACGGGCTGCGGCAGCGCCCGCAGGGCCGGGACCAGCGAGGCGATCCGCTTCTGCAGCCGCATCCGGTCCGGCACGGTGTCCCCGCCGTGCGACTCCTGCAGGTCCAGCCCGGCGCAGAAGCCGCGCCCGCGGCCGGTGAGCACGACGACCCGGCACTCGCGGTCCTCGGCCAGCTCGGCGAGCGCGGCGTGCAGCTCGCCGAGCAGCTGCGGCGAGATCGCGTTCAGCCGCTCCGGTCGGTCCAGCTCCAGCAGCCCGATCCCGGGCTCGACCATGCGGCGGTGCACGACGGGGTCCATACGATCACCGTAGGCGGCTCACACCGCGAGGAGGTCCTCCAGCCCGCGGAGCAGGGTCGCCCGGGCCCGCGCGGGATCCGCGAGGTAGCCCGCGACCATCGCGCCGTCCCGCAGCATCATCAGCTGGGCGGCGGCGGCCTCCGGATCGGGATGCCCCACCACGCCGAGCTCGTGCACGAACACGCCCGTCAGCCGGCGGCGGTGCGCGGCGATCGCCCGGTGCACCGGGCTCGCGGGATCGGGGAACTCCGCCGCCGCGTTGATGAACGCACAGCCGCGGAACCCCGCCGTGCAGAGCGACTCCCCCATCTCCCCGACGACGGCGCGCAGCCGGGCCGCCCCCTCGGGCGCCGCCCCCGCGACGGCCCGGACGGCCCCGTCCACCCCGGCGAGATAGGCGACCACCAGGTCGTCCTTGCTCGGGAAGTGCCGGTAGAAGGTGGCTCGGGTGACCGCCGCCTCGCCGATCACCCGATCGACGCCGACGGCACGGATCCCCTCGGCGTAGAACAACGCGGACGCCGTGCGCAGCAGCCGTTCCCGGGCCGCGGAGGGCTTGTCGGTGACCGTGGCGGACATGGCGCGAGATTAACAGACAGAACGATCGGTCTTGCACTCCGCGCGGCACCGTGGCAGGGTCGCCCTAGAGAGACCGAACGTTCTACCTGGAGGTATCGTGTCCACCCTCTACACCGCCGCCGCCATGTCCACCGGCGACGCCCGCAACGGCCACGTCCGGTCGTCGGACGGTTTCATCGACCTCGACCTGGCCACCCCGAAGGCCATGGGCGGAGCCGGTGGCGCCACCAACCCCGAGGAGCTGTTCGCGGCGGGCTACTCGGCCTGCTTCCACTCGGCGCTCAAGGCCGTGGCGCGCCAGAAGAAGATCACGATCAGCGACTCGTCGGTGTCCGCCGAGGTCGGGATCGGCCCGAACGACGCGGGCGGCTTCGCCCTCACCGTGGCCCTGTACGCCGAGCTCTCGGGTGTGGACCAGGCGACGGCGGACGAGCTCGTCGAGGCCGCCCACCAGGTCTGCCCCTACTCCAACGCCACCCGCGGCAACATCCCGGTGACCGTCGAGGCCACCGTCGCCTGACCCCGGTACGGCGCTCTCGTGCGGACCACCGCACGAGAGCGCCGCCCGGCCGGCTCAGTCGCCCGCGACCGGCTGGACGCGGATCGGGCCCGTGGCCAGGTCGTCGACGGGTCGCCTTGCCGTTCGTACCGACGTCCCA
>NZ_JACBXB010000872.1 GCF_013870575.1 Pseudonocardia pini | reverse complement strand
GTCGAGGAGCTCGGCGAGGTCACGGAGCTCCGAGGCGTTCGGCGTGAGGATCACGCCGGAGCCGAGGACCTCGGCCAGGTCGGGCAGCACCGGGGCCGGGTTCAGGACGCAACGCAGGCCAGCCGCCGTGGCCGCCTCCACGGCGGCGACCGCCGCCGCGGCGGTGATCTCCGTGCTCACCAGCACACAGCCCGCCCAGTCCGCGGCACGTTCCACCGCGGACCGCACCGCCTCGGGCTCGACGGCGGCGTTCGCCCCGCCGCCCACCGCGATCTGGTTCTCGCCCCGGGGGTCCACCACGATCAGGGCGACGCCGGTGGGTACGTCGGGGAGCACGGCGACGTCGTCGACGACGACGCCCTCGGCGCGCAGCTCCTCGACCGCGGCCGAGCCGGTGTCGTCCTCCCCGACGGCGCCGACGTACCGGACCTCGGCGCCCATCCGGGCCGAGGCCACCGCGGCGTTGGCCCCCTTGCCGCCGCCGAACCGCTCCACCCCCGGCCCGACGACGGTCTCGCCCGGGCCGGGCAGCCGCGGAGCGGACACCACCATGTCCACGTTGACCGCCCCGACGACCACGACCCCGCCCACACCCACGACCCCACCCACGACCCCGACCCCACCCACGACCCCGACCCCGCCCATGACCCCGCCCCCGACACCACCCCCGACACCACCCACGACCCCGCCCATGACGCCGGACGGTACCGAGATCAGCCGGCAGGCCCGCGCCCCGACCAGGACCACGGGTAGCCCGGGTCCTCCGCGGCCAGCCCGCCCTCGCCGAGCTCCAGCGGGCGGAAGGTGTCGACCATGACCGCCAGCTCGTCGAACCGCTCGGCGCCCAGCGCGGGCTCGATCGCCCCGGGCTGCGGGCCGTGGCTGTGCCCGCCGGGGTGCAGGCTGACCGAGCCCAGCGCGATGCCGGAGCCCTTGCGCGCCTCGTAGTCCCCGCCGCAGTAGAACATCACCTCGTCGGAGTCCACATTGGAGTGGTAGTACGGCACCGGCACGGCCAGCGGGTGGTAGTCGACCTTGCGCGGCACGAAGGCGCACACCACGAGGCCTGCGCCCTCGAAGACCTGGTGCACGGTCGGCGGCTGGTGCACCCGGCCGGTGATCGGCTCGAAGTCCGCCACGTCGAAGGTGAAGGGGTACAGGCAGCCGTCCCACCCGACGACGTCGAAGGGGTGGGTCGGGTACACGTACCGGGTGCCGACGATGCCCCGGGACCCGCGGTGCCGCACGAGCACCTCGACGTCCTCGCCCTCGGCGAGCAGCGGCTCGGTCGGGCCGTGCAGGTCCCGTTCGCAGTAGGGCGCGTTCTCGAGGAACTGGCCGAACCGCGAGAGGTACCGAGAGGGTGGGGCGAGGTGCGAGCTCGCCTCGATCACGTAGAGCTGCACCGGGTCCGAGCCCGTCGGCAGCCAGCGGTGGGTGGTGGAGCGGGGCAGCAGGACGAAGTCGCCCCGGTGGGCGGCGAGCGTGCCGAACACCGTCTCGACGGTCGCGGTGCCGGACTCGACGTAGACCAGCTCGTCCCCGACGGCGTCGCGGTAGAGCGGTGAGGGCTGCCCGGCGACCACGTAGGAGATCCGGACGTCGGCGTTGCCGAGCAGCAGCCGTCGCCCGGTGACGGCGTCCTGGGCCTTCCCGTCGTCGGAGAACAGGGTGTGCAGCTTCAGGTGCCGCGGCAGCAGGGGCCGGTTCTCGGTGAGCGTCTGGTCCGGCAGCTCCCACGCCGTGGCGTCGACGATCGCCGACGGCACGCCGCGGTGGTACAGCAGGGCCGAGTCCGAGGAGAACCCCTCCTCCCCCATCAGCTCCTCGCGGTACAGCCCGCCGTCGGGGCCGCGGTGCTGGGTGTGCCGCTTCGGCGGGACGTCACCCACTCGTCTGTAGAACGCCATGACAGTCCTTCCCGAGGGCTCGGTGGAGGGCGGCGGGGAGACTCGCCGCGTCGACGACGGCGGCCACGTGCGCGTCCGGCCGGACCACCCAGATCTCGTCGGGGCGGGCCCCGAGCGCGGCCGTCAGCACACCGTCCGGGTCGATCGCGGGCAGGGCGAGCACCCGGACCGGGCCGGGGATCGGCGGGTCCACGGTGATCTCCGAGCCGGTGAGCAGCAGGAA
>NZ_JACBXB010000871.1 GCF_013870575.1 Pseudonocardia pini | reverse complement strand
TGATCGCCGACGCGGTCGGCGAGGTCCAGAGCGCGGCGTTGCGGGCGATCTCCGTGTCCTGCCGCTCCGAGACCCCCAGCGCCGCCCGCGCGGCGGGGAGGTCCGCGGCGAGCTCGACCAGCTCGTCGAGCAGCGCCTTGCGGACGGCATCGAGCTCGGGACGGGACAGGGCGGCGAGGTCGAGCGGGGGACCGTCACCACCCGTGGACTTGGTCTCCGACGGGGGCAGCAGCACGAGCACGGGCGAAGCGTAATGAAGCGCGACGAGGCCACCCGGACCGGTGTTGTGCCGGTGTGACGACCCCGTTACGGTCCCCCTGTGATCCGCCTCGTGGCCCGTCGGCACGTCGACTTCATGCGCGTGACCAGCGCGGCCTGTTGCGCCTGACGCTCGTCCCGCCCCGAGAAGCACCGAGATCACCCCAGGAGACCCGTATGTCCGACCCCACCGACCCGACCGCCGCCTGGTCCTTCGAGACCAAGCAGGTCCACGCGGGCGCCGCCCCCGACACCGCGACCGGCGCCCGGGCGACCCCGATCTACCAGACGACGTCGTACACGTTCCGGGACACCGACCACGCCGCCGCGCTCTTCGGGCTCGCCGAGCTGGGCAACATCTACACCCGGATCATGAACCCGACGCAGGACGTCCTGGAGCAGCGGGTCGCCGCGCTCGAGGGCGGCATCGGGGCCGTCGCCGTCGCCTCCGGGCAGGCCGCGCAGACCCTCGCGATCCTCAACCTCGCCCAGGCCGGGGACCACTTCGTGTCCTCGGCGTCGCTGTACGGCGGCACGTACAACCTCTTCCACTACACGCTGCCGAAGCTGGGCATCGACGTCACCTTCGTCGACGACCCGGACAACGCCGACGAGTGGCGCGCCGCGGTCCGGCCGAACACCAAGGCCTTCTACGCGGAGACGATCGGCAACCCGCGCAGCAACGTGCTGGACATCCGGCTCGTCGCGGACATCGCGCACGAGACCGGCGTGCCGCTGCTCGTCGACAACACGGTGCCCACGCCCTACCTGCTGCGGCCCATCGAGCACGGCGCCGACATCGTCATCCACTCGGCCACGAAGTTCCTCGGCGGGCACGGCACCAGCATCGGTGGCGTCGTGGTCGACTCCGGCAACTTCGACTGGGGCTCCCAGGCGGCGAGGTTCCCGGGGCTCACCACCGCGGACCCGAGCTACCACGGGCTGAACTACTTCGAGGCCCTCGGCCCGCTGGCCTTCCTGATCAAGTTCCGCGTGCAGCTGCTGCGCGACCTCGGCCCGGCGATCGCGCCGCTGAACTCGTTCCTGCTGATCCAGGGCATCGAGACGCTGTCGCTGCGGCTCGAGCGGCACGTGCAGAACGCCCAGGCCGTGGCCGAGTGGCTGGAGGCCCGGGACGAGGTCGAGAAGGTCTACTACGCGGGCCTGCCGTCGAGCCCGTGGCACGAGCTGCAGCAGAAGTACCTGCCCCGCGGGGCAGGCGCCGTGGTGGCGTTCGACATCCGCGGTGGCGTCGAGGCGGGCAAGCGGTTCGTCGACGCGCTGGAGCTGCACAGCCACCTCGCGAACATCGGCGACGTGCGCAGCCTGGTGATCCACCCGGCGTCGACCACGCACAGCCAGCTCTCGGGCGAGGAGCAGCTGTCCACCGGCGTCGGGCCGGGTCTGATCCGGCTGTCGGTGGGCCTGGAAGGCATCGAGGACATCAAGGCGGACCTCGACGCCGGGTTCCGGGCGGCCAAGGGCGCGTGACCACCCTCCAGGCTCCTCCCGCCACGGGTGCGTGGCGGGAGGGGTCGGACCCCGGGCGTCGGCGCTTCCTCGCGGTCGGTCCCCTCGCCCTGGACGCGGGCGGGGAGCTCCCGGAGGTCCGGCTCGCCTACGAGACCTGGGGATCGCCGGACTCGCCCGCGGTCCTGGTGCTGCACGCCCTGACCGGGGACACGCACGTCACCGGCGAGGCGGGCCCCGGGCACCCGACCCCGGGCTGGTGGGGGGACCTGATCGGGCCCGGCCGCGCGCTGGACCCGTCGCGGTACTTCGTCGTGGCGCCCAACGTGATCGGGGGCTGCCAGGGGAGCACCGGACCGTCCTCGACGGCGCCGGACGGACGGCCGTGGGGCAGCCGTTTCCCCCTGGT
>NZ_JACBXB010000870.1 GCF_013870575.1 Pseudonocardia pini | reverse complement strand
CGCAACCTGGGGCTCGCCACCGCCGTCGGGATCGACGACGTGCGGTCCGGTGCGCTGCCCGCCGAGAAGGCCGAGGTGGTGGCCCGGCTGCAGGAGCGGGGGCGGACCGTGGCGATGGTCGGCGACGGCGTGAACGACGCCGGCGCCCTCGCCCAGGCCGACCTGGGGATCGCCCTGGGCAGCGGCACCGACCTGGCCGCGGCGTCGGCGGACGTGACGCTCGTGCGGGACGACCTCGTCGCCGTCACCGAGGCGGTCCTGCTGTCCCGCCGGATCCTGCGCACGGTGCGCGTCAACCTCGGCTGGGCCTTCGGCTACAACGTGCTGGCCCTGCCGGTGGCCGCCGCGGGCCTGCTCAACCCGATGCTCGCCGGTGCGGCGATGGCGACAGGCTCACTGCTCGTGGTGGGCAACAGCCTCCGGCTGCAGAGCAGGCGCGGACAGGACACGACCCGGCCGACATGACGTCGGCCGGGCCGTGTGTTCCCCGATCTGGCGCGAAGCTCCCCAGTTCCGCACCGTGACCGCTCTCCGCTCCCCGGAAGCGCTCACAGGCCGGGTACCACCGTCTCCGGCGGGCAAACACGGAGCCGCGAGAAAACGTCGATCACGGCACGACGGCGTTGGTGATCGTGGCCGCGGTCTCCGGGTCCGCCTCGAACCGGGTCAGGACGTCGCGGATCCCGTCCGCACCCGCCTGACCCTGCGGGTACGGCCGGTACTCGACGAGGATCTGGGCCCATTTCGCCGGTTCGGGGACGTCGTTGGCGCGCAGGGCGGCGGTGAGGTCGTCGGGCGACGAGTCGTTCACGGACACGCGGTCGGCCTGGCCCGCCGGGCCGGGCGCGGCGCTGGCCGGTCCCTCGGCGCCCTGGTTGTCGCTCCCGCTCCGGGAGCCGCCCGCGCAGCCCGCGAGCGCGAGGGCGGCGATCACCGCCATCAGTCCGGCGGCGATGCGGTGGGTGGTGGACGTCGTACGGGGCAAGGGGACCTCCTCGGTTCGAGGTCCGGCGGATACCCGTCCTGCGGGCGCCTACGCGGCCGGGCTCAGCGCGGGTCGAGCGCCACGTGGGCGATCTGCCTCCACACGCCGAGGTTGCGCTCGTACCGGGGGACCCGCGGCTCGAAGGCGTAGGTCAACGCCACCCCGCGCATGCTCGTCAGCAGCATCTCGCGCAGCGCGGAGTACTCGGGTCGAGCGGACAGGACCGGCCCGAACAACCCGTCGACCACGGTGCGGATCCGCGCACCGAGCTCGCGCTCCGCGGGGCGCAGCACCGTCCGCAGGGCGGGATGGTGCAGCGCCGCGACCCAGAGCTCGACGGCGGCCCAGAAGTAGGGCTCCTGGAAGCGGACCCACATGTGGTCGATCGCCTGGTCGACGCGTTCCGGGTCGTCGGGCGCGGCGGTGATCGCGGCGGCCGCGGAGGTCGCGGTCTCGGTGACCCGGCTCGACGCCAGGTGCTGCGCGGCGGCGACCAGCAGCGACTCGCGGGAGGGGAAGTGGTGGAGCAGGCCGCCGCGGGAGACCCCGGCGCGTTCCTGGATCTTGAGCGTGGAGGCCTCGGCGAACCCGGACTCCACCAGGCACTCGAGCGCGGCGTCGAGGATCCGGAGCCGGATCGCCGCGGCGTGCTCGCGGCGGGTGTGCGCGGTCGGCGTCGTCGTCGTTCTCACAGTGCTCCCGAGGATCGCGACCAGTCAGTGCCGACCGGGGAGCGGGCGGGGCCGGCGACCCGGCCCCGCCCTGCCCCTCAGTCTCGGCCGTTGTCGTTGAAGTAGCCCGCGTAGATGACCTTGAACTTGGTCAGCGGTGCGGTGACGCAGTCGCCTTCCAGCGGCACGAAGCCGTAGGTCCCGGAGAACTTCTCGCCCTGGAACGCGGCCAGCGTGGCCACGAAGTCGTTCCGCATCGTCACGACGCCGTCGGCCGTGGGGATGTGGTGCAGGGCGTACCCCTTCATCGACACGTCCGCACAGGTGCTGGGTCGGTCGACGCCGTACTCGATGTGGTGCTCGATCCGGATCGGCCCCGTGGCCTCGTAGCCCAGGGCGTCGCCGAGGCAGGTCTCGGTGCCCAGCACGCCCGCGTTGTCGACGCGGCCGGTGCTCGGCGTCAGCGCGGACAGGCCGGGGGA
>NZ_JACBXB010000869.1 GCF_013870575.1 Pseudonocardia pini | reverse complement strand
GGGGCTGGTGCGACCCTGCACCGCGACGGACGCGGCCAGGGCGCGCTCCATCGCCTGCTCGGGCGTCATCCCGCCCACCGGGGATGGGCCGCGACCGCCTTGTCGCGGAGTGCGGCGACCGCGCGGGCGGGGTCCTCGGCGCCGTAGACGGCGGAGCCCGCCACGAAGCAGTCCACCCCCGCCTCGGCCGCGGCCTCGATGGTGGAGTCGCCGATGCCGCCGTCGATCTCGATCATGAGGGTGAGGTGGCCGGTGTCGACGAGCCTGCGCGCCTCGCGCACCTTGTCCAGCACCTCGGGCATGAAGGACTGGCCCCCGAACCCGGGCTCGACGCTCATCACCAGCAGCGTGTCGTAGTGCTTGAGCACCTCGACGTACGGCTCCAGCGGGGTGCCCGGCTTGATCGACAGGCCCGCCTTCGCGCCCGCGGCGCGGAGGTCCTTGGCCACCATCACCGGGTCGTGGGCGGCCTCGACGTGCACCGTGACGTTGTGCGCGCCCGCCTCGGCGTAACCGGGGGCCCAGCGGTCCGGGTCGTCGATCATCAGGTGGCAGTCCAGCGGGGTGTCGGTGGCCTTGAGCAGCGACTCGACGACCGGCAGGCCCAGCGTGAGGTTGGGGACGAAGTGCGCGTCCATGACGTCCACGTGCAGCCAGTCCGCGCCGCGCACCCGCTCGGCCTCCTCCGCCAGGCGGGCGAAGTCGGCCGACAGGATGCTGGGGGCGATCAGGGGACGCACGCCTGGGAGGTTACGCGCAGACCGTCGCGCCGCTGCACCCGTAGCGGGTGGAGACGCAGGTCACAGGCGTTCGCCGGGCAGGCTCAGCCGGTGCGGCGGAGCAGGGTCAGGAACATCGCGTCCGTCCCGTGCCGGTGCGGCCACAGCTGGACCTGCGGACCGTCACCGAGCTCCGGGACGCCGGGCAGGCACTCGCGCGCGTCGAGGTACTCGACGGTCACCTCGAGGTCCTTGCGCCGGACGATCCCGCCGACCACACCGACCGTCTCGGCCAGGTGCGGCGAGCAGGTGACGTAGCCCACGACCCCGCCGACCCGGACGTGTCGCAGCGCGGCCAGCAGCAGCTCACGTTGCAGCTTCGCCAGGTTCGACACGTCCTCCGGCTTCCGCCGCCACCGGGCCTCCGGGCGGCGGCGCAGGGCACCCAGGCCGGTGCACGGCGCGTCGACGAGGACGCGGTCGAAGGCGGCGTCGGGCAGCGGGGCCTCCCGACCGTCGGCGACGTGCACGGTCACGGGCAGCCCGTCCACCGCCCGCCAGACCAGGTCCGCGCGGTGCTCCGCGGGCTCGACGGCGTCGAGCGTGCCGCCCTCGATCGCCACCAGCCCGCCGAGCAGGACGGCCTTGCCGCCCGGTCCGGCGCAGAGGTCCAGCCACCGACCGGCGTCCGCCTCGACCGGCGCCCGGCTGAGGGCGAGCGCGACCAGCGGGCTGCCCTCGTCCTGCACCACGGCCACGCCCTCGCGGATCGCGTCGAGCTCGCCGACGTCCCCGCCGCCCGGCTCCAGGTGCACCCCGTACGGCGAGTACGGCGCCTCGGTCCCGCCCGTGACCAGCGCGAGCTCCTCGGCGGAGATCTCGCCGGGCTTGGCCAGCAGGTGGACGGCGGGCCGGGTGTCGTCCGCGGCGAGCGCGGCGGGGAGCTCCTCGCGGGAGCCCAACGCGTCCGCGAAGGCCTGGCCGATCCACTTCGGGTGGGCGTGCAGGAAGGAGGCGTTCCCGACCGGGTCCTCCTCCTGGTCCGGCGCCAGCTCGGCGATCCAGGCGTCGGCACCCTTCGCCGCGGCGGTCTCCGCGACCTTGCGCAGGATCGCGTTGACGAAGCCCGACGACCGGGACCCGGCGATCCCCCGCACGATGTCGACCGACGTCGCGACGGCGGCGTGCTCGGGCACCCGCATCCGGAGGATCTGGTAGGTGCCCAGCCGCAGCGCGTCGACCAGCGGGCCCTCGATGCGGTGCAGGGGACGGTCGGCGCAGGACTCGATCACGACGTCGAGCTGGCCCGCGGCACGCAGGGTGCCGTAGCCGAGCTCGGTGGCCAACGCGGCGTCGCGGTCCTTGAGCCGGTAGCGGCGCAGGATCGAGGGCAGGACCAGGTTGGCGTAGGCGTCCCGCTC
>NZ_JACBXB010000086.1 GCF_013870575.1 Pseudonocardia pini | reverse complement strand
GAGCTGTCGGGCCAGGTAGACGTCGTCGGGCGGGTCGGCCGCGAGCTCGTCGAGGACGTCCCCGACGGCCTCCAGGAGCCGCCCGACCGAGGTGCCTGCGAGGTGCACGGGAGGGCCCTTCGTCGGGTGGGTGGGGTCCGGGGCGGCCGCCGTCATCGGTCGGGTAGGTCGCGCAGGACGTGGCGCAGCAGGTTGGGCAGCCGGGAGGCGAGGACGGGGAACCGGAGGTCACCGGTCCGGCCCTCCTGGAACCGGCGGGCCGCCGTCAGGAAGACGACGGCGGACCGCACGTCGTTGAAGACGAGCCAGTACCGGAACGCGTCCTCGGACACCGGCTCGCCCGCGAGCCTCGCGTAGAGCGCCAGGAAGTCCTTCGTGCTCACGACACCGTTGACGGTGTCGACGCCGCCGCCCTGCAACCTCATGCAGCAGTTCGCCAGGTCCTCCACCGGGTCGCCGACGTGCGCGCCCTCCCAGTCGAGCATCGCCGCGACCGTGCCGCCGCGGGCGATGACGTTGGCGAGCCGGTAGTCGCCGTGGACGAGCGTGCGGCGCGGCGAGATCCGGGCACGGTTGTCGAGCAGCCAGGCGAACGCCAGATCGAGGATCGGGATCGGCTGGGGGCGGTCGCGCAGGTAGGTCTCGTGCCAGACCGACACCTCCCGCTCCGGCCGCGCGTCGTCCGTCCCGGGCAACGCGCCGGGGAGGACGTCGAGCGGCGTGCGGTGGATCTCCGCACCGACCCGCGCGAGGTCGCCGACGAGCCCGACCCGGGTCCGCTCCTCCGGCAGGGTCTCCTCGAGGTCGGCGGGCGTGGGGACGACACCCTCGACGAGGTCCATGACGTAGAAGGGCCGTCCGGTCGCCTCCCCCGTCGCCTCGAGCCAGAGCGGCTCCGGGCAGGGCACCGTCCCGCCCTCCCACAGCACCCGCTGCAGGTCCCACTGCTCGACGACGTCGTAGCGGTCGAGCAGCCCGAACTCCGGGGCCCGCCGAGCGACCAGGCGCCGCTCCCGCCTGCCGCGGTCCCAGGCGGTGTCGAGGATCCAGGACTCCCAGGAGAACCCGGCGACCGCGCGGTGCGCATCGGTGACGACCAGGTCCGCGAGACCCGACGAGTCCGCCAGGAACCGGCCGAACCGCTCGGCGAGACCGGACGTCGTCCCCCGCTCCGCGGCCCTCATCGCCGCGGTCCTCATCGCCGCACCGCCGTGGCGCCGCCGTCGACCACGATGTCCTGCCCGGTGACGAACGCCGACTCGTCGCTCGCGAGCCAGACCGCGGCGTGGGCGACGTCGGACGGCAGACCGGCACGCGGGATCGGCTGGATGCCCGCGAAGAGGGCCTCGACCTGCGCGGGGCTGCTCCCCGGGCGGCTCGCGTACGACATCGGGGTCAGGAGCGCTCCCGGGCTGATCGTGTTGACCCGCACGAACCGGTCCGCGAGCTCGGCGGCACACCCGAGCGTCATGCCGAGGACCCCCGCCTTCGAGGCGCTGTAGGCGACCCGGTTCGGCGACCCGCGCAGCGCGCTGATCGTGCCGATCGTGATGACCGACCCGCCGCCCGCGCGCACGAGGTGCGGCACCGCGTGCTTCAGCCCGAACCACGCTCCCTTGAGGTTGACCGCCAGCTCGGCGTCGAAGTTCTCGTCCGGGGTTCGCTCCACCGGCGCGAACGGGGAGATCACCCCGGCGTTGTTGACCATCGCGTGGAGGGCGCCCCAGCGGGACACCGCCGCCGAGACCGCGCCCTCGACCTGGGCGGAGTCGCTGACGTCGGCGGCCACGAACGCGGCCGCGTCGCCCAGGTCCTCGGCGACCCGACGCCCACCGGGCCCGTCGACGTCGACCACCAGGACGTGGGCACCCTCCTCGACGAAGGCTCGGGCGATGGCCTCGCCGACGCCCGACGCGGCCCCGGTCACCACCGCGACATTGTCCGCCAGCCGGGGCGCCCGGAGGATCGCGCGGCCGGCCCGGGACGGCGAGGGCGCCGTCATCGCACCGACAGCCCGCCGTCGTGCGCCAGGATCGCCCCCGTCATCGGGCCGAGATCGTCCCCGGCCAGGAACAGCGCCGTCCGGGCCACCTCGACCGGCTCGGCCCGCCGCACCGCGTCCGCCACCGGCTCGTCCCGGGAGACGTCGAACGTGGGCTCGTCCGGTCTCGACACCGTGGCCGTCATGCCGGTCCGGATCGCTCCGGGTGCGATCGCGTTCACCCGGATGTTGTGCGGCCCGAGCTCCAGGGAGAGCTGCCTGGTCAACGCGATCAGACCGCCCTTCGCCGCGACGTAGGCCGCCCGCCCCACCCGGTGGGCGACGAGGCCCGCGACGGAGGCGGTGTTGATGATCGCGCCCCCGCCGCGCTCCTTCATGTGCGGCACGACGGCCTTGATGCAGAAGAACGCGCCCGTCAACGTCACCGCGAGGGCGGCGTTCCACTCCTCCTCGGTGATCTCCTCGGCCGAGCTGTAGAGCCCGTTCAGGACGGCCGCGTTGTTCCAGAGGACGTCGATCCGGCCGTACGCCGCCAGTGCGGCGCCGACCATCGCCTCGACCTCGCCCAGCCGCGACACGTCGGTCCGCACGGCAAGCGCCTCGCCACCGGAGGCGCCGATCTCCCGCACGGTCTCGGCCAGTCCCGCCTCGGCCACGTCCACGCAGACCACGCGGGCCCCCGCCGCGGCGAACAGCAGGGCCCCGGCCCGGCCCAGACCGCCCGCCGCGCCGGTGACCACGGCGACCTTGCCGTCCAGCCTCGTCACCCCTGCACCACGGACATCGCCCTCACAAACAGCGCCCTCACAGACGTCGCCCTCACGGGAGGACGACCTCGTCGACGTCCCACTCGACGACCACCGAGCTCATCCCCCAGACCGCCCCGAGCCGCGACTCCGACCCGACGAGCCGGTACGGGGGGATGACCGCGTGGAACTCGTCGAACGCCACCGCGAGCACGACCCGCGCCAGGGCGGCACCGATACACCGGTGCGGACCCAGGCCGAACGCCATGTGCCGGTTGGGCTCGCGCTGCAGGTCGACGCGATCCGGATCCGGGAACTCCGCAGGGTCCCGGCTCCCGGCCTGTCCGAGGAAGTGGACCCGGTCGCCCGCCTTGATCTCGACCCCGCCGAGCTCGGTGTCCCGCAACGCGGCCCGCAGGGGACCGACCGGGGCACCCACCCGCAGCATCTCCTCGACGACGGCGGGGATGCGCGAGCCGTCCTCCCTCACGTAGGCCTGCATGTCCGGGTGCAGGGCGAACAGCTCGACAGCCTGCGAGGTCACGCTCGCGGTCGTGTCGAGCCCGCCCGCGGCCAGCACGATGAGCAGCCCGACCAGGCGCTCGTCCGGGATGGGCGCCCCGTCGACCGTGGCGTTCATCAGCGTGCTCGTCATGTCCTCGCGCGGCCGCTCGCGCCTGCTCGTGATCTGGCCGCGGCAGTACTCGGTCACGGCCTCCAGGGCCTCGGCCTGGATCCGGCGGTTGGCCTCCTCCGACTCGCCCGCCACCCCGTTGACCTGGCGCTTCACCCAGTTCTCCAGCTTCACCCGGTCCTCGAGCGGCCAGTCGACCATGCTGAGGAACATCGAGCTGGCGAGCGGGCGGGCGAAGTCGGCGACCACCTCGCAGGACCCCGTGGGCGCCAGCTCGGCCAGGAGCTGTCGCGCCACCTTGCGCACGTCGTCCTCGAGCAGCCGCATGCGCCGGGGCGCGAAGAACGGGTTCAGGATCCGCCGGTAGGTCG
Organism: Pseudonocardia pini; assembly: GCF_013870575.1. Classification (GTDB taxonomy): domain Bacteria; phylum Actinomycetota; class Actinomycetes; order Mycobacteriales; family Pseudonocardiaceae; genus Pseudonocardia; species Pseudonocardia pini. The sequence goes on along the minus strand of NZ_JACBXB010000086.1, from coordinate 8,190 downwards.
TGTGCTCCTCCCCGTCGAGCTCCAGGGGGACGAGCGCCTCCCGGGGCTCGATCGTGACCATCTTGACGCCACGGCTCGCGCTGTCGAACAGCGACACGTCCACGAGGCCCCGCCGGATCTCCTCGGCCCCCACCACGATCCAGTACCCGCCGTTGCGGTCGGTCCAGACGACCGGGCCCTTCTCCCGACGCCATCTGCTCGCCTCGGCGTGGGCCTGAGGGATCCCCAGGTCGCCGAGCACGTCGAAATCGACGACCAGGTCGGCAGGCACGTGCTCCGGTCTCGTCATCCCGTTCTCCTCCGTCACGGTCGTCCGCCCTCGGGTCGGACGGCGATCGCCGACTCCGGGCAGTTGGCCGCGGCCTTGCGGACCGCGTCCGCCGAACCGTCCGGGACGCCCGCGCGGGCGACGAAGGCCTTGCCCTCCTCGTCGTCGAAGTCGAACACCGCCGGATCGGCCGAGAGGCAGAGCGCATGCCCCTGGCACCTCGTCGCGTCGATGGAGACCTCCATCGCCGCACCTCCTCGCGTAGCCGGGCCATCGCCGTCCCCCCGGGCCCCGCGATCGACCGATCTCGACCGATCACGGGCACCCCGGGTGGCGGTCAGGAGGCGGACGGGTTCCCGAACTGTCCGTCCACCAGCTTGGTGGGCTTGATGAAGGCGAACTCGGTGGGATCGGGGTTCGCCGAGTGCGAGGTCGGGCTGAACGTGTACGACGAGAAGATCGCCGTCTTCGGCCCGCCCGGGGGCAGGGCCTCGATCGCCGCGGCGATCTTGGCGCCGTCGGTGGTGGTGCCTGCCGCCTCGGCACCGGCGGCGGCGAGCACCACCGCGTCGTAGGCGTAGGCGACCGTGAGCGGAGCCGGGATCCCGCCCGCCGCCTTCATCCCGGAGATGAGGTCGGTGACCGGCTGCGGCTGGTCCGCCTTGTACACGGTGCTCGCATACGCCATGGCCTTGAGGTTCGCCTCGAACTCCGTGTCGAGCATCCCGGCGGGCGGGGGGCTCGTGACGACCGGGGAGGCGATCACGGCACCGTCACCCAGCAACGGGACGTTCCACCCGAGACGGTTCACCCCCTGCAGGACGTAGCCCGAGGGTGCCCCGTAGGCGAAGAACACCAGGACCTCGGGGTTGGTGGCCTGCAGGGCCGAGAGCTGCGGTGTCACGTCCAAGGTGGACGTCGCGAACTTCTCCGCCCCGGTCAGCGTCAGCCCGGCGGCCTGGCACTGCTTCGTCACCTCGTCGGTCTCCGCGTTCGCGAAGGGGGTGTCGTTGCGGATGATCGCGAAGGACTTGACGTTCATGGACTGCATCTGCGCGCAGAACGCCGCGCCGATGCTCGCGGTCGACGCCGCGAGATCGAAGCTGTACGGGTACTTCGCGGGATTGCCGGAGTCGGCGGTCTGCGCGAAGTTCAACGCCACGATCTTGTTCTGGTTCGACAGCGGCAGCACCGCGCTGGTGATCGGCGAGGCATCGGTCTGGACCAGCACCGAGGGCTTCGCGTCCCCGCTCAACGCGGTGTTCAGCTTGGTGACCGCCGTGGTCGGCGAGTTCGCCTCGTCCTGCACGTCGAGCTCGATCGGCCGACCGAGCACCCCACCGTTCTTGTTGATGACCTCCACCGCGGCCTTGGCCGCATTGATCTCGGTGGTGGCGTTGTTGGCCAGTGCCGGTGCACTGATGGGCGCGAGCAGCAGGATCCGCAACGGCTCCCCACTCGGGCCCGCGCTGTCCGCGGCCTGCCCGCCGCCACAGGCCGCGGTCACGGCCAGGACCACGGCCGCACCCAGCGAAACGATCACTCTCCGCATTGAGAGCCTCCTCGGAGTCTCATCGTGGTCTCCCGACCGGTCGGTAGACGGGAGACTAGAGCCAACCGTCGCCCCCCGTCTACTGCCTCGTGAGGATCACCGACGCTCGCCCGCACGAACCGAGCGCGACCACCCCGGCCGGCCTCGCAGGGGCGTCGGGCCACCTCGGCGGCGTCACGGCAGCCTCAGCGCCACCCTGGCGACGCTCACAGAACGTGCCGCGAGTGAGCACCGAGCCCGGACCACTGGGCCCGGCATCGTCGACGCCACAGCCCCGGGCCCGACAACCCGCAGCGCCCAGCGGCGATCCGGCACGGCGCCGGGTTCGCGCTCGTGGGAACCGTCGCCACGGGGGGTGACTGTGACCCGGTCCGGTTTGACAGCGCACTCCGTCGGACGTCTACTGGAAACGTGATTTTCAGTGACGTCCGGCGGACACCGTGATCACTCCCCTGTCCCACACCATCCCCCTGGGCCCACTCCACCCCGGCCACGGCATCCACGACCCGTCGTCGGGGACACCCGACCGCGTGCCGGGCTCGGTCCGGCGGACCGTCACCACCGACATGCTCCGACCCGACGGGATCGACGGCAGACTGGTGCTCGCCGGACGCGGACGCGACCTCGCCACGACCCCCGACGGGACACCGCGGGTCCTGTCCACCGCAGACATGGAGGCCGAGGTCGACTTCGCCGGCGACTGGTCACTGCTCTCCCTCGACACCGACCCGCCCCGCCCCGCCCTCCAGGCCGTCCTCGGCGCCAACGCCGGTGCCGGGTTCCGCGGCAAAGTCCTGACCGCCGACCCGGCGGTGGCCGACGAGGCGAACCTGCTCCACCAGCTCCTCGACGACATCCCCGTCACCACCCTCGTCAGCGGACACGCCTGGGGCGCCGAGACCGACCGCCGCGGCGACCGGTCGACACCGTCCGGCAAGTCCTTCTTCGGCCGCGACATGTGCGCCGGGTTCGCCGACGGCGGCACCCTCATGACCCGCGTCGACGAGGTCGGGAGACCACCCGTCGTCACCGGCCCGCCCGCGGGCGAGCTGCGCACCGACGACCCCTGGGCCTGGCACGAGCTACCCCCACTGCCCCCGCACGGGATGCGCCGAGCCCGCCGCACCGACGTCGTCGGCGGCGACCGACCCCGCGTCGACGTGCTCTACCGAGACTCCTACCTCCGGCCGGACGGCCTGGAGACGGTCATCCACGAGTACGAGATCACCCTCGAGTTCCGGGACAGGGTGATCCACACCATCCGCGCCACCCCGCGGGTCCTGCCCTGGGTCGAGTGCCCAGCCGCCGCCGCGAGCGCCGAACGCCTCGCCGGCATGCCTCTCGCCGGACTCCGCACCCACGTCCGCAAGACCTTCGGCGGCACCTCGACCTGCACCCACCTCAACGACACCCTCCGCTCACTCGAGGACGTGCCCGGGCTGCTCGCGCACCTCACCGGCTGACGCCGCCCTCAGGTGGGGGCGGGACCGGTCGAGCCCCGCACCTCCAGCCGCGGCGGGATCAGCTGCATCCTGCCGTCGGAACCGGGCAGCTCGATCCGGTTCAGCAGGGCCGCCGCGGCCTGCTGGCCCATCGCCCGCGCGGAGCCGTCGACGCTGGTCAGCCACAGCGCGCGCAGCCGGGCCAGGCCGGAGTTGTCGAAGCCGACGAACGACACGTCCTCCGGCACCCGGAGGCCGAGCTCGGCGGCGGCGGACAGGGCGCCGACGCAGGACATGTCGTTGGCGGCGAAGACCGCGGTGGGCCGTTCGGGCCTGCTGAGCAGCCGGACGGCGGCGCGGTAGCCGCCGTCCTCCGTCATGTCCGCGGTCTCGACCGCCACCTGCGCGCCGAGCCCCGCATCCCGCATCGCGTCCTCGTAGCCCTGCATGCGCAGCACGCCCGCCTTGCCCGGCAGCCCGGAGATGTGCGCGATCCGGGTGTGCCCCAGCTCGACGAGATGGCGGACCGCGAGGGCGGCGCCGAGGCGGTTGTCGTTCGCGATGACGTCCACGTCGGGCAGGTCGAGGTCCATGCCGCCGACGGCGACCGTGGGGATCTTGCCCGCGACGTCCCGGATCACGTCCGAGGCCGGGATCGACCCGGCCAGGACGAGACCGTCGACGCCCAGGTCGAGGAACGACCAGGTCAGCGTGTCGTCCATCATGCGGTCGATCCGGCCGTCGCCGAGCAGGATGTGCTTGCCCCCCGCGTGCAGCGCGGGGGTGAGGCCGTCGAGCATGTCGGCGAACCACGGTTGGCGGAGGTCGTTGAGCAGGACGCCGATCGTGTGCGACCGCCGCTCGGCCAGCCTGCGCGCCGCGGCGTTCGGGCGGTAGCCCAGCTCGGCGACCGCGGCCAGGACGACCTCGCGGCTCTTCGCGCTCACCTTGGGCGAGTTCCGCAGCACCAGGGAGACGAGGGACCGCGAGACGCCGGCGCGCGCCGCGACGGTCTCGAGCGTGGGACGCGCGGGCGTCCCGGTCTCCGGTCGCGCCACGGCACCACCTTCCTGTTGGAGCGGTGCAACGCTAGGAGAGCCGGTCACGCGGTGTCAATCCGCCCGGCCGGACGGAATCGACCGCGCTTGACAGATTGTCAGGACAAAGCTCTTGACAGCGCTTGTGCCGCCGCTCACTATAACTCTGCTTGGAGCGCTCTACATCCGCTCCCCCGGCTGACTCGACGCAATCGACAGGCGATGGACCCAGGCTCCGTCGCCGAGGAGGCGCCAATGACGGCGAACGACACCGCGCGGCCCTCGACGCCCGCGGCACCCACCACCGCTCCGGGCTCGCCCCCCTCGGGCGGGACCGCTCCCCGGCGGTACCTCACCGGTCTCACGGTCATCTCGACCCTGGGCGGCCTGCTCTTCGGGTACGACACCGGCGTGATCTCCGGCGCGCTGCTCTACCTGCGCGACGACCTCCAGCTCACCGCGTTGTCGGAGGGGGTCGTCGTCAGCTCGCTCCTCTTCGGGGCGATGTTCGGCGCGCTCTTCGGCGGGCGCATCGCGGACCGCCTCGGGCGCCGCACCGGCCTCCTGCTCTGCGCGGGGATGTTCCTGCTCGGCGCGCTCGGCTCGGCCCTCGCGCCGGACGTGACCGTCATGGTGGTCGCGCGGGTGCTGCTGGGCCTCGCCGTGGGCTCCGCGTCGGTGACGGTCCCGCTGTTCCTCGCCGAGATGGCCCCGGCGGACCGGCGCGGCCGGATCGTCACCATCAACGAGCTCATGATCGTCTCCGGTCAGCTGCTCGCGTTCGTCGTCAACTCGATCATCGACGCCACCGTCGGCGGCGACCACGTCTGGCGCGTGATGCTGGGCGTCGCCGCCATCCCCGCCGTGTTGCTGCTGGTCGGCATGCTGTTCCTGCCCGACTCGCCCCGGTGGTACGCGCTGCGGGGCCGCTACGCCGACACCCGCCGGGTCCTCGAGCGGACCAGGCCCGCCGCCGACGTCGACGCCGAGTACGCCCAGATCGTGGAGCACGCCGAGGCCGACACCGCGGAGGAGCAGAAGAGCCCGCTCGCCACCCTGCGCGCCCACCCGTGGATGCGCCGCGTCCTGTGGATCGGCATCGGCCTGGCCGCCCTGCAGCAGGGCAGCGGCGTGAACACGATCATCTACTACGGCACCACGATCCTGGAGTCCACCGGCCTCGGGGCCAGCGCGTCGATCATCGCGACCGTGTCGCTCGGCGTCATCGCCGTGCTCGGCTGCCTGCTGGGCATCTACCTGCTCGGCCGCTTCGACCGCCGTCCGCTGCTCATCATCGGCACGATCGGCGTGGCCTCCTCGCACGCGGTGCTCGCCGTCTGCTTCCTGCTCCCGGAGTCGACCGCCGTCAGCTACCTGATCCTCGGCGCGATGCTGCTGTTCATGCTGATCGTGCAGACCTTCGCGGGCCCGATCGTGTGGCTGATGCTCTCCGAGATCTTCCCGGCCGCCATCCGCGGCTTCGCCATGGGCCTGGCGATCTTCGTGCTGTGGGGCGTCAACACGGTCATCTCGTTCGGCTTCCCGATCATGGCCGAGACCGTCGGCAGCGCGGGCACCTTCGCGATCTTCATCGTGATCAACGCCTGCTCCGCGGTCTTCGTGATCCGCTGCCTGCCCGAGACCCGCGGCCGCTCGCTCGAGCAGATCGAGGACCGGTTCCGCCGTTCGACGACCATGTCCGACCTGAAGGGTGACAACCGATGAAGCTCGGTGCCTACACCGCCTGCCTGCACGACAAGCCGCTCCCCGAGGCACTGGCGATCCTCGCCGAGCTGGGCCTGACCAGCGCGGAGATCAACTCCGGCGGGTTCCTGCCCCCCGTGCACCTGCCGATCGCGGACATCCGCTCCAGCGAGACCGCCCGCTCCGAGTACCTCGGCCTGTTCGCCGAGCACGGCATCACGCTGACCGCGCTCAACTGCAACGGCAACCCGCTGCACCCCGACGCCGCGGTCCGCGACAAGCACGGCCAGGACGTGCGCGACGCCGTCGAGCTCGCCGCCCTGCTCGGCGTACCCCGCGTCATCACGATGTCCGGCCTGCCCGGCACGAACGCCACCGGCACCAAGCCCGCCTGGGCCGCGCTGCCGTGGGAGAGCTCGGGCCTCGACGTCCGGGACTACCAGTGGAACGAGGTCGCCGTCCCCTACTGGCGCGACCTGCAGGCCCGTGCCGCCGACGCCGACGTCCACGTCGGGCTGGAGCTGCACCCGCACAACGTCGTCTACAACGCCCGGACGATGCTCCGGCTCGCCGAGGAGATCGACGCCACCCACATCGGCGCCGAGCTCGACCCCAGCCACCTGTTCTGGCAGGGCATGGAGCCGGTCGCCGTCATCGGCGCGCTCGGCTCGCTGGTCAAGATCGCCGCCGCGAAGGACATCCGGGTCAACGCGAACGCCGCCGTCAACGGCGTGCTCGACGACGGGTTCGCCCGCGTCCCGGTCGGCTCCCCCGGCGCCATCCCGCTCGGCGGGGACTACACGCTGTCCGAGTGGCCCAAGGACTCGTCCTGGGACTTCGTCGCGGTCGGCCGCGGCCACGACGTCGACTATTGGACCCGGTTCCTGGCAGCCCTCGCCGAGGTCGACCCGGACATGACGGTCAACATCGAGCACGAGGACCAGGAGCTCGACCAGATCGGCGGCCTGCGCTCCGCCGCCGAGGTCATGCTCGCCGCGGCCGACCGGGTCTGACCCGTCCCGGGTGGCCGCGCCGTCGCGGCCACCCGGCTCCCACCACGACCTCACCGGCCGCGACCGCCGCGCGCAGGGGACACCCGAGAGGAACAACGATGTTCAGAACCCGAAGTGGCCGCGTGCTCGTCGGCGTCGCCGCGGTGGCACTCGCCACGGTCACGGCCTGCAGCAGCTCCGGCGGTGCCCAGTCCGGGCCCGAGGCGGGCGCAGGCACCGAGCGGCTCACCATCGCCATGGTCACCCACGCGCCGGAGGGTGACGCCTTCTTCGACGTCATCCGCACGGGTGCGGAGGCGGCCGCGGCCAAGGACAACGTCGAGCTCAAGTACTCGAGCTCCGGCGACATCCCCACGCAGGCGTCGTTCGTCCAGAACGCCATCGACAGCAAGGTCGACGGCATCGCCGTCACCCTCCCCGACCCGGACGCGCTGAGCCCGGTCGTGCAGAAGGCCGTGGCCGCGGGCATCCCGGTGATCGCGTTCAACGCAGGCGACCGGCGCTGGCAGGAGAGCGGCGCGCTCTCCTTCTACGGCGAGCCCGAGGTGCTGGCCGGTGAGTTCGCCGGGACCAAGCTCAACATCCTCGGGGCCAAGCACGTGCTGTGCGTGCTGCAGGCCCAGGGCCAGATCCAGCTCGAGGACCGGTGCCAGGGCATCGAGTCCAAGTTCGCGGGCACGACCGAGAAGCTGTACGCGCAGGGCACCGACCTCCCGCAGTTCGTGTCGACGGTCTCGGCGAAGATGCAGCAGGACCCCTCGATCGACGCCGTGGTCACCCTCGGCCCGCAGCTCGGTGTCGCGATGGCGCAGAGCCTCAAGGCCTCCGGCAGCCAGGCCAAGCTGGTGACCTACGCGTTCAACCAGGACCTCATGCCACTGCTCGCGGACGGCAGCGTCTCGTTCACCATCGACCAGCAGCCCTACCTGCAGGGCTACCTGTCGATCGACTCGCTGTGGCTCTACAAGCAGAACAAGTCCGTGATCGGCGCACAGCTCTCGGTCCCGACCGGCCCGGTCGTGATCGACCAGAGCAACCTCGCCGACGTGCAGCAGGGCGTCAAGGACGGCATCCGCTAGCAGCGCGACCTCGGAGGAACCGCGACGGGCCGGTGGGAGGACCCACCGGCCCGTCGCCGTCTCAGCCGAGCGTCGTCGGGAGCCCGGTCGCCGCC